>DASZDI010000404.1:0-4250 GCA_035942135.1 Solirubrobacterales bacterium
ACCGAGGGGCAGCCCTACGGCTACATGGACCCGCAGGAGTGGGAAGCCTTCGCCGCCTGGATGCGGGACAACGGCTTGATCGAGCAGCTGCCGACGCCGAGCGAGCTGCTCGACAACGGCTACCTGCCCTCGGGCGAGATCCCCGAATAGCCGACCGCCCCTTCGGCGATCAGGCGGCTGACCTCGCGCTCCGGCATCGCCGCGTGGAAGAGGTGGCCCTGGCCGTAGTCGCATTCGAGGCGACGCAGCTCTGAGAGCTGCACCTCGTTCTCGACCCCCTCGGCGATTACCTCCAGCGAGAGCGCCCGCGCCATCCCGATGATCGCCTCGACGATCGCCGTCGCCTCCTGCTCGATCCCGAGCGCGTCGACGAAGGAGCGGTCGATCTTCAGGGCGTGGAAGGGGAAGCGGTTGAGGTAGGCGAGCGAGGAGTAGCCGGTGCCGAAGTCGTCGAGGACGAGGCGGACGCCGAGCTCGTTGAGCGCGTGCAGGGTCGAGATCGCGGTCTGCGACTCCTCGACGAGGACGCTCTCGGTGATCTCCAGCCGCAGGTGGACCGGGTCGAGTCCGGTGCGGGCGAGGATCTCTTCGACCGCGCCGGGCAGGTCGCGGTGGGCGACCTGGCGGGCGGAGAGGTTGACGGCGACGTCGAAGGGCCGCGAGTCCGGCCGCAGCTGGTGCCACTCCAGGGCCTGGCGGCAAGCGCGCTCCTGGACCCAGCGCCCGATCGGCTCGATCAGGCCGCTGTCCTCGGCGATCGAGACGAATTCGGCCGGGTCGAGCATCCCCCGCTCCGGGTGGCGCCAGCGGACCAGCGCCTCGAGGCCGTTGATCTCGCCGGAGCGCAGGTTGACGACCGGCTGGTAGTAGAGCGCCAGCTCGTCGCGGTCGAGGGCATGGCGGAGCTCGCGTTCGACCTCGAGCCGGCGCATCGCCCCCGCCCGCATCTCGGCGTCGAAGAGGATGCAGCGCGAGCGCCCGCCTTCCTTGGCCCGGTACATCGCGGCGTCGGCGTCGCGGATCAGCAGCTCGGCGTTGATCGCGCGCTCTTCGGAGGCGCGCGAGACCGCGACCCCGATGCTGGCGCTGACGAAGTGGTCGACGCCGTCGAGCGAGAAGGGCTGGGTGAAGGCGTCGGCGACGCGGTCGGCGATCGCCAGCGCCTCGCCTTCGTCGGCGAGGCGGTCGATCAGGATCCCGAACTCGTCGCCTCCGAAGCGGGCGACGACGTCGCCCGGGCGCAGGTGCGCGCGCAGGCGCGGCGCCACTGCCCGCAACAGGGCGTCGCCGGCGTGGTGGCCGAGGCTGTCGTTGATGAGCTTGAAGTGGTCGAGGTCGAGGAAGAGGATCCCGACCGGCGAGCCCGAGATCGCCGCCTGGTCGAGCGCCTCGTTGAGCGCGTCGACGAAGCTGAGGCGGTTGGGGAGGCCGGTGAGGGAGTCGTGGAGGACGCGGTAGCGGAGCGCCTGGTCGGCGGCGTGGCGCTCGATCGCGTCAGCGAGGACGTTGGCGGCGGCCTGGACGAAGGGCACGTCCTTGGCGCTGAAGCGGTGGGCCTCGGTGGCGTGGACGTCGAGCACCCCGAACGGGCGATTCTTGCCGTCGATGACGACGGCGAGGCTGCTGGCGGCGCCGAAGACGCGCAGCACCGGCGGCATCGTGTGGCGGGTCTCCTGCTCCCAGTCGGGGACGATCGCGTGGGTGCCGGAGTCGAGCGCGGCGCCGGCGTGGGAATCGCGCGAGGCCGAGACCCGACGGCCCGCCCCGATCACCGCCTCCTCGAGCCCGGCGCGGAGGTTGAGCCTGCGGCCGTCGCGGCCGAGCTCCCAGACGCAGGCGCTGTGGACGCCGTCGACCTTGCCGATCAGCTCCGCGGCCGCCTCCATCAGCTCCTGCGGGTCGCTTTTCTGCAGCGCCCGCTCGCCGAGCCGGGCGACGACCGCCTGCTGGGAGAGGGCGCGCTGCAGCTCCTGCTCGGTGTCCTTGCGCTCGCTGATGTCGTAGAGGACGCCGTGCCAGACCGGGACCCCGTCCTCGTCGGCCTCCAGCACCGCCTCGTCGTGCATCCAGACGACCTTGCCCTCGCGGGTGTGCATCCGGTATTCGACCGGGCTCGTCTCCCGCTTGCCGAGGTGGTCCTCGGTCTCGACGGCGAGCGCCAGCTCGCGGTCCTCCGGGTGCAGGAGGCTCGCCCAGAGGCCGGGGTTGCAGACGAACTCCTCCGGTCGGTAGCCGAGGATGCTCTCGACCTGAGGGCTGACGTAGCGCCAGCAGCCGTGTTCGCCCAGCTCCGCCGTGTAGACGATGACCGGCAGCCGCTCGACCAGGCTCTGGTAGTCGTGCCCGCCCGCGGCCAATTCATCGAGGAACTGCTTGACCTCGTGCTCGGGCCAGTTCCTATCGGCGGGCTCACGCATCCTTCCCGCTTATCGACAAGGGGACGAGGCCCTTGAGCAGAACGGACGCCTGAACGGCCTGGTGCGGCGGGTCAGGCGGCGAGGCGCAGCGGCGGGCCTTGGGGAACCAGCTTGTAGAGCCCGGCGAGGGTCAGGGCGCCGACCAATCCGCGGTAGGGCTCGTAGGGCGCGTAGAACTCTTCGACCTCGGGGATCGTGGCGCGACGGCCCTGGCCGGAGAGGCGGCCGACCAGCTTGATGTAGCCGAGGTCCCCGGCCGGGAGCGAGTCGAGCTCCCCGCGCCCGAACAGGCCCAAGCACTGGACCGTCCAGGGGCCGATCTGCGGCATCGCCAGCAGCCTCTCGTCGCTTGCCGCGCTCTCGATCCGGCAGCGGCCGGCGGCGACCTCGCGGGCCAGCCGTCGCAGCGCCACCGCCCGTTTGCCGACCAGGTCCATCTGCTCGAGTTCGGCCGGGGCGCGGCCGGCGAGTGTGGCCGGGCCGGGGACGTCGCGCAGGGCCCGGCGGCCCTCGCCGAGGCGGGCGCCCCAGCGCCCGGCGATCCGGCGCTCGATCAGCGCCGCCCGGTCGGCCTCGATCAGCTGCCCGACCACCGCGGCGGCCAGCGCCTCCCAGGGCCAGAGCCGGCCGCCGGGACGGAAGCCGGGCATGCGGCGGATCAACGGCCCGACCAGGGGGTCGCGGCGGAAGCGGCGGTGGAAGTCGGAGAGGTCGACGTCGACCCAGAGGGCGCAGCGCATCCGCTCGACCGCCCGCTCGAGCTGCTCCCGGCGGGCCGGCCCGGGGCAGGGCTCGATCTGGATCCGCGGCCGCGAGACGCATTCGGGGTCGAGCGCCTCGGCGCGGAAGCGCACCCGGTCACGAGCCGGCTGCCAGGCGCGGACGAGGACGGGACAGCCGTCGACGTGGAGGAACCTGATCGCGACCCCGCCCCGCACCCGCAGGGTCCGGTCGGCGCTCCCCCGCGGCATCCGGTAGGGCGACGGCGGTCGCACCTCGACTTCGACGGGCCGATTTCCCTCCCTATAGGGGTATTTCCGGCCCATCGACCGGCGGTTAGCGGCCGAGGAGGTGAACGTCTACGAGAAACGAGCGGCTGGCGACCACGTTCTGGCGGTCGCGGCGGCGGCCGGCCAGGCGTCGCCCCGGCCGCGCCTTCGCGGCGGCGCCGACGGCCCTGACCGCGGCCACGGTGGCGGCGCCGGCGAGCACTCCCCCGGCGGCGGCGATCGCGGCGGTCCGCACCTCCGGCCGCAGCACCGGCAGCGAGGAGCCCGAGGGCGCCTCGTAGCTCGAGGGCAGAGGCCGGACGGGGTCGGTCGCCTCGCGCGGACCGGCGTCTTCTTCGGCGATCACCTCGCCGTCTACGTGCAGCTCGCTCACCGCATCGACTCTAGCGCGGGGCGGGGTCGGCTCCTAGAGGGAGCGTTCGTAAAGCCGGTACTTCTTGACGATCTTGGCGCTCATCGCCTCCAGACCGCGGTTCATCGCCTCGTTGGTCTCGAGGATCCAGCCCGCCTCGCCGTATTTCTGCCGCGCCCGTTCGGCGGTGTCGAAGTGCTCGATGTAGAGCGACGCGGCGACGCCGGTGTGTTGGTGCTCGGGCTTGACCCCGAGAAAGCCGATGCGAACCCGGTCGCAGACGCGGTCGCGGTTGAGGAAGTGCCACCAGCCGAACGGCAGCAGGCGCCCCTTCATCTTCTTCAGCACCTGGTTGAGGTCCGGCAGGGTGATCGCGACCGCGATCGTCTCGCCGTCCTTTTCGGCGACCATGAACCAGTCCCGGGAGAAGGCCAGGTGCATGTCCATCGTGTATGCGTCGAGGTCCTGCTT
>DASZDI010000405.1:0-2679 GCA_035942135.1 Solirubrobacterales bacterium
GTTTTGCGGTTCGGCATCTCTCAGGTCTCCTAGGCGGTCTCGGCGCCTTCGAACAGCTCGATCCGCTCGCCCGGGGCGAGCTGGACGATCGCCTTCTTCCAGGCGCGGGTGCGGCCTTTGGTCAGCCCGCGGCGCTTCGGCTTCGAGCGGACTTTGGCGGTCCGGACCCCGGCCACGTCGACGCCGAAGACCTCTTCGACCGCCTGGGCGATCTGGGTCTTGTGGGCGCGGTCGTCGACCCGGAAGGTGTACTTGCCCTCGGCGATCAGGGCGTAGCTCTTCTCCGAGATCACGGGACGGATGAGGATCGTGCGCGCGTCCATCAGCCGAGCTTCTCCTGCAGCGCTTCCAGCGCGGTTTCGGAGATCACGATCGCGGCGGCGCCGATCACGTCGGCGACCCCGGCCGCCCCGACCTCGAGCACCTGGGTGCGGGGCAGGTTGCGGAAGCTCTTCATCGCCCCGATCTCTTCGCCGGTGACGAGGAGCAGGATCGGGTTCTTGGCGCCCCATTTGGCCAACGCCTGCGCGGCGGTCTTGGTCGAGGGGGTCTCGAAGTCCTTGGCGTCGAGGACGGCGACCGAGCCGCGCTCGGCGTGGACCGAGAGGGCGGAGCGCATCGCCCGACGGCGGGCTTTGCGGTTGACCTTGACCGTGTACTTGCGCGGCTTCGGGCCGAAGGCGACACCGCCGCCGAAGCGGCTGGGGACGCCGAGCGCGCCGACGCGGGCGCGGCCGGTGCCCTTCTGGCGCCAGGCCTTGGCGGTCGTGAAGGAGACCTCGCCGCGGGTCAGGGTCGAGGCGGTGCCGCGACGACGCGCGTTGAGGTCGGCGCGAGCGGCCTCGTGTACCAAGGACTGGTGGAAGGGCTCGGCGAAGAGCTCTTTCGGCAGGTCGGCTTTGCTGCTTTTACCGAGCACGGCTGCTTTAGCCATCGGTCCTCACCTCGACGATCCCGTTACGGGAGCCCGGCACGGAGCCTTTGATCAGGAGCAGGTTGCGGTCGGCGTCGACGTCGGCGATTTCCAGGCCCTTCTGGGTGACGCGCTTGTTGCCCATCTGGCCCGGCATCCGCATCCCTTTGAAGACGCGGGCGGGGAAGGCGCTGGCGCCGATCGAGCCCGGGGCGCGGACGTTGTGGGAGCCGTGGCTGACGGGGCCGCGGCTGAAGTTGTGGCGCTTGATCCCGCCCTGGAAGCCCTTGCCGATCGAGATCCCGGCGACCTTGACCTTCTGGCCCGCCTCGAAGCCGGAGACGGTGACGTCGTCGCCCACCTTCGGGCCCTCCTCGGCTCCGAGGTCCTCGTCGCGGAACTCGACCAGGTGGCGCATCGGCGCAGCGCCGGCCTTTTTCAGGTGGCCTTCCTCGGCCTTGCTGAGCTTGCCCTGCTTGACCTCGCCGAAGGACAGCTGCACGGCCCGGTAGCCGTCGCGGTCGCCGTCGCGCACGGCGGTCACTTTGCAGGGGCCGGCTTCGATCACGGTCACGGGCACGACGCTGCCGTCCTCGCGGAAGACCTGGGTCATGCCGAGCTTCTTGCCGAGAATCGCCGCCATCGGGAGCCCTTAGAGCTTGATCTCGATGTCGACGCCCGCGGGCAGCGAGTCCAGCCGCTGCAGCGAGTCGACGGTTTTCGGGGAGGGCTGGAGGATGTCGATCAACCGCTTGTGGGTGCGGATCTCGAAGTGCTCGCGCGAGTCCTTGTCCTTGAACGGCGAGCGGATCACGCAGTAGACGTTTTTCTCGGTCGGCAGCGGGACGGGGCCGGAGACGGTGGCGCCGGTGCGCTCGGCCGTCTCAACAATCTCTTTGGCAGCCCGATCTATGGCGTCGTGGTCGTACGCCTTCAGTCGGATCCGGATTTTCTGTGCCGCGATGGTTGCCACTTCGATACGTCTCTTGATCTTTCTCTTCGCTTTACCGCGCAAAGAGGGCGGGGCCCCTTGTGGTGGGGCGCCGCCCCGGTCGTATGTCCTTGCAGTTGTCTCTCCGCCCGGAGGCGGAGTTGGGGCGGGTGGAGGCCCGCCCCGGCGCTACTCGATGACCTCGGCGACGACGCCGGAGCCGACGGTGCGACCACCCTCGCGGATGGCGAAACGCAGGCCCGGGTCCATCGCGATCGGCTGGATCAGCTCGATCGTCATCTCGACGTTGTCGCCCGGCATCACCATCTCCGTCCCCTCGGGGAGGTTGGCGATCCCGGTCACGTCGGTGGTCCGGAAGTAGAACTGAGGCCGGTACCCGGAGAAGAACGGGGTGTGACGACCGCCCTCCTCCTTCTTCAGGCAGTAGACCTCGGCTTTGAATTTGGTGTGAGGGGTGATCGAGCCCGGCTTGCAGAGAACCTGGCCGCGCTCGATCTCCTCGCGCTTGGTTCCACGCAGCAGGGCGCCGATGTTGTCTCCGGCCTGCCCCTCGTCGAGGAGCTTGCGGAACATCTCGACCCCGGTGACGGTGGTTTTGGTCGTATCCTTGATGCCCACGATCTCGACCTCGTCGCCGGTGTTGACGATCCCCTGCTCGATACGGCCGGTGGCGACGGTGCCGCGGCCGGTGATGGTGAAGACGTCCTCGATGGGCATGAGGAACGGCTTGTCCAGGTCACGCTCGGGCGCGGGGATGAACGAGTCCACCGCGTCCATGAGCTCCATGATCTTCGGGGTCCACTCGGCGTCGCCC
>DASZDI010000406.1:0-8719 GCA_035942135.1 Solirubrobacterales bacterium
GTTCTACTGGTGCTGATTTGGGTCGTCAGGCGCAGCACCGGACCGCGCAGGAGGCCGAACGGGAACGCATCGCCTGCTATGAGGGCACCGCGCGTTTGGGGAAGGCCGAAGGATCCATCGACTTCCAAGTGAGATGCAAGCCGGTGGAACCGCCGGAGAAAATGTGGTTTGGAGTGTCCCGGAGGTCTCTCCGAGGCGAGGGTAAGGCGCCTATCGAGGCTTTCCGTCGCCACCCGCTAGTGATTGCGAGGGGCGGTGCTAGGCGCGCCTTCTGTGCCCGTGATCGCGAAGAGCCACCCTCGAAACTGCTTTGCGAGATCAAGGCAGCTCACTCAGTTCTGGTCAAAGGTCGCATATGGGTGGAGCCAAGTGATATTTGCGACTCGAACATCCTCTTGACTTCTAGTCGAAAGGGAAAGCCGTGCAGCCCTTGCACCTTGGAGTATGTGAACACGATGGTCGTCCTCTCGATGGCTCCGCCGCGAGGCTGCTGAGGATGAACGTATGAAGAGCAGTAGGTTTGATCACCACCGAGCGCGAGGACTCTCGAAGGGCCAGCTTCGGGTGCTTGCAGCGGGAGTGCTCGCGGTCTTCGCCCTCGCGTGGCTCGGAAGTCACTTGGCCCAAGATCCACCCCCGGCGATACCTGTGGCAGCGGTTTCCGCAGCGGGCTCTTCGCATACGCCGTTTTCCGCGCAGGAAATCGAAGAGCTTGAAGCCCGCCCGGCCTGCCATGCGGCCGAAGTGTCGCTTGGGTCCATGCCTGGGGCGATCGATTTCGACGTGGAATGCCGGGTTTCCGGAGGCTCAGACGCGGGGGACTTCGTGGTCTACCGCGATCCGCCGGTCGGTGGGCGGGACGAAGAGGGCATCCAGGCGGTGCGGGGGCGACCTCTTCTTGCGGCATCCGGCGGTTCCTCGAAGCGTGGAACTTGCCGGCTTGACCGTGAGGTGGTCTCCTGCGTCGGCCGGGGGACGGGGCGTTTCGTGTTCCACGGGAGGCTGTGGGTGGAGCCGCAGGAGAGGTGCGACGCGGATGTCGCGATCTACGTCGTCCTGCCGGCTGAATGCGGCCCTACTGCCTGCAACGGCTCCTTCCGCATGCGTTTTCTGGCGAAAGGGAAGCCTTCCGGCTGCTGAGCGCTGCTGTCTAGGGCTTGCGCGCCGAGACCAGCAGGTTGTAGAAGAGCTCGGCGGGGAGGTAGGGCTCGAGCACGCGGGTGTCGACCTTCTGCAGGGCGATGTAGCTGCGGAAGGCGAAGCGGCGCCAGCCGAAGGGGATCGACTCGGGCTCGGCGCTGGACTCGACCGTGCGCAGGCCCCAGCCCCAGGCGTTGGAGAGGAGCTCCTCGCCGCCGACGCGGCGCTGCTCGAAGCCGGTGTCGCGGAGCAGCTTGCGCAGGTCGGCGGGGGCGAAGGCGTGGACGTCGACCTCGCCCTCCAGTGAGTGGCCGTGGGACTGCTCGTACTCCTGGACGGCGCGCTGGTCGGCGCCGATCGCGCGGCGCCAGAGCGGTGCCAGCGCCAGCCCGGCGCGCTTCGGCATCGCCGCGAGGCGGTCGCCGTAGCGGGAGGGCTCGCCGGCGAAGGCGATCATCCCGCCGGGCCGCAGGACCCGGCGGAATTCGGCGAAGGCCTTGTCGAGGTCGGGGATGTGGTGGAGGACGGCGTGGCCGAAGACGAGGTCGAAGCTTTCGTCCTCGAAGGGCAGGACCTCGGCCTCGGTCTCAACCGTGGTCACGCCCTCGAGCCCCAGGGCGTCGGCGGTCGCGGCGAGCCGCTGCAGCATCCCCGGCGAGATGTCGGTCGCGGTCAGCCGCTCGATCACCTCGAGCTGGACGAGGTTGAGCGAGAAGTAGCCGGTCCCCGAGCCGATCTCCAGCGCGTCGCCGAAGGAGCGCCCCTTCAGCCCGCCGAGCGCCTTGACCAGCTTCAGCCGCACCTGCCGCTGCCCGACCTCGCCGAAGTCGATGCCCCACTTGGCGTCGTACTCCTCGGCAGCCGCGTCGTGGTAGCGGGTGTTGACGTCCTTGATGTGCTCCGGGGTGGCGGAGGGAGAGGCAGGCATCGGGCGGGAACTCTACGCAGAACGGCGCAATCGACGATTTGAACCCGCCGGCAGCTCCACAGCGCTGCGCCTTTTAGTCGCTATGCAGCCATAAGGCACAGCGCTGCATTACGGTGCCCGGCAATGGAGCGCCGCTACGTCCAGCTCGATCAGCCGCCCGGAGTGCCGCCGCTGCCCCTGACCGGCGAGCGGACCCTGCCGGACGTGCCGGAGGAGAACTACTGGTACCGGCGCCACCTGGTCGTCTACGAGTGGATCGCGGCGCGGGTCGGGGGACGGCGGGTCGTCGACATGGCCTGCGGCGAGGGCTACGGCTCCGACGTCCTCGCCGGCTCGGCCGGGAGCGTGGTCGGGGTCGACGCCAACCCCGAGGCGCACGAGCACGCGCGGCTCCGCTACCGGCGCCCCAACCTGCGCTTCGAGCGCGACCTGGTCGAGAGCTTCGCCGAGCCCTGCGACGCCGTCGTCTTCCTGCAGACGATCGAGCACGTCCAGGACCCGGGCGCGATCCTCGAGCACTTCAAGTCGATGCTGGCGCCGGGCGGGGTCGCCTACGTCTCGACCCCGAACCTGCTGACGCTGGCGCCGCCCGGGGCGGAGAAGTCGGACAACCCCTGGCACGTCAAGGAGTACCGCGCCGAGGAGTTCCGGGCGCTCTGCGAGGCGCACTTCGGCCGGGTCGAGATGTTCGGCCTCTTCCACGCCCGCAAGCTGCGTGCCCACGAGCTGGCGATCAAGCTCGGCTGGGACCCGGTCCACAAACGCCTCGGCCTGACCAAGCCTTTCTACGACCGCTTCACCCCGGCGATCGCCGCCTCCGACTTCCGCCTGCGCCCGCGCGACCTCGACCGCGCCCTCGACTTCGTCGCGGTCTGCCACCCGGGGGAATGAGCCGAGAGGGGACCGCCGGGGACCTGGCGATCGTCCTGCACAGCCACATGCCCTACGTCGAGGGGTTCGGGACCTACCCCTTCGGCGAGGAGTGGCTCTTCGACGCGGTGATCCGCTCCTACCTGCCGGTGCTGGAGGTGGCGCGGGACCTGACGATGACGGTGACCCCGGTGCTGGCCGACCAGCTCGAGGACCCCGGCGCCGCCGAGCGCCTGCGCCGCTTCCTGGTCGAGTGGCGGATCGGCGCGGCGGAGGCCGACCTGCCGCAGGTGCCCGCCGAGTGCCGGGCCGCCTGCGAGGGCGAGCGGCAGCGCTACGGCCGCGCCCTGGAGCTGCTCGACGCGGCCGGGGGCGACCCGCTCGTCCCCTTCCGGCGCGCCGCCGCCGAGGGACGGATCGCGCTCGCGGCCTCCTCCGCCACCCACGCGGTGCTGCCGATGCTGGCGACGCGCCAGGGGCTGCGGCTGCAGCTCGGCGCCGGCATCCGCTCCCACCGCCGTCGCTTCGGCTGGGACGGCGGGATCTGGCTGCCCGAGTGCGCCTACGCGCCGGGCCTGGAGTGGCGGCTGGCCGAGCAGGGGGTGCGCTGGTTCTGCGTCGACCAGAGCGAGCATGGCGAGCCGCTGGAGGCGCTGGCGCCGGTGCGGACCGAGGCCGGCCCGGTGGCGCTGCCGATCGACTGGGAGGCGATCTCCTGGCTCTGGGCGCTCGACGGCTATCCCTCCGACCCCGCCCATGCCGAGTTCGCCGGCAAATCGCTGCGAGGGATCCGGATCTGGCGGGTCGGGGGCGGCGCCTACGACCCATCCGCCGCCGAAGCCGCGGCACGGCGACAAGCCGATGAATTCCTCGCCGCCGCCGCCGCGCGGCTCGAGACCTACGCCGAGAGCCGCGACCGCCGCGGCCTGCTCGTCTTCGCGATCGACACCGAGCTGCTCGGCCACTGGTGGTCGGAGGGCCCGATCTGGCTGCGGGCGGTGCTCGAGGGCGCCGAGGCGGCGGGCATCCGCCTGCTGACCGTGCCCCAGGCGCTCGCCGAGCATGAGCCGGTCGAGCGCCCGCTGCGGGCCGCGACCTGGGGCGAGGGCAAGGACCTGCGCACCTGGGACTCGCCCGCGGTCGCCGACCTCGCGAGCGGGGCGCGGCGGATGGAGCTGCGCCTGCTGCGCGCCGTCTCCGCTGGCCTGCGCGGCGCCCCGCTCCTGCGCGCGGCGCGCGAGCTGCTCGCCGCCCAGGCCAGCGACTGGGCGTTTCTGGATCAGCGCGGGCAGGCCGGCGACTACGCCTACGAACGGGCCACCGACCACTCACGGGCGATGTTGGAGGCCATAGACTCCGGCCCCGCCACCGACCCGCGTATGCGTTCCCTCGCCCCGGACCTCAGCCTCGCTCCGCTGCTGGAGCCCTGAACACGCCACCCGAATGAACCGAGTCCTGATCCTCTCCTGGGAGTACCCGCCGCTGATCGGGGGCGGGCTGGCCCGGCACGTCCGCAAGCTCTCCGAGGCGCTGGTCGAGCGCGACGTCGAGGTCCACGTCCTCACCCGCGGCGGCGAGGAGTCCCCCGCGCAGGAGCGTCGTGGCGGCGTGATCATCCACCGCATCCGCGAGCCGAAGCGCCCGACCGACCTCGGCGAGTTCGTCGCCTGGATCGAACGGATGAACTCCGACATGCTGGCCGCCGGAGTCGAGCTCGGCGACCGCTACAGCTACGACCTCGTCCACGGCCACGACTGGCTCGTCGCCAACGCCTGCGACCACCTCGCCAAGCGCTTCGACGCGCCGCTGCTGACGACGATCCACGCCACCGAGTACGGCCGCCACCAGGGCTGGGTCGACAAGCACCCGCAGACCTACATCCACGGGGTCGAGCGCTGGATCACCAACCGCTCCGACCGCGTCATCACCTGCTCCCACTACATGCGCGAACAGGTCGCCGACATCTTCGGCGTCGAGGAGGAGCGGATCAGCGTGATCCCGAACGGGATCGACCCCGACGACCTGCCCTGCCAGCCCGAGGAGGACCTGGCGCGGCTGCGCTCCGAGTTCGCCGCCCCGGAGGAGAAGCTGGTCCTGCTGATCGGCCGGCTCGTCTACGAGAAGGGCTTCCAGCTGGCGCTGGAGGCGATGCCGCGGGTGCTCGAAGAGGCGCCGGGGACGCGCTTCCTCGTCGCCGGCTCCGGCACCCACGAGGCCGAACTGAAGCGCCAGGCGGAGGAGCTCGGCCTGATGGAGCACGGCACCTTCCTCGGCTGGATCGGCGACGACGTGCTGCACTCGCTCTACCGGATCGCCGACCTGACGGTGGTGCCGTCGATCTACGAGCCCTTCGGCCTCGTCGCCCTCGAGGCGATGGCTTCCGGCTGCCCCTGCATCGTCGCCGACACCGGCGGCCTGCGCGAGGTGGTCCCGCACGAGGAGGCCGGCCTGCGCTTCCGCGCCCACGATCCCGAAGCGCTGGCGGAGGTCGCGATCCGCGTCCTCTCCGACGACGAGCTCGGCCGTCGCCTGGTCGCCGAAGCCTACGAGCACCTGCGCCGCTTCGACTGGGGCGACGTCGCCGAGCAGACGGCCGCGGTCTACGCCGAGCTGGCCGGCGCCAAGACGGCCTAGCACCCGCCGCCGCGACGGCGGCGGGGGAGAGGGCGGTCACTGATGCTGAAGCCGCCCTCGGCGCTGTCGCCGGGGGTCCAGTGGATGCCGTCGAGCAGGTCGCTCGGCGGGATCGACAGCGCTCCGGCCAGCTTCATCAAGGTGTCGACGCGGGCGAGGCGGGCGCCCTGCTCGAGCATCCCGATCTCGGTCCGATGCAGGGAGGCACGGGCGCCCAGCTCCTCTTGCGAGAGGGCGGCGCGCCGGCGGCAGCGGAGGAGGTTGCGGCCGAACCTGGTCGCGACCTCCTCCGATCGCGCTCTTCCGTCGGTGGCCATGCAGGCAGTGTTCACTATGCACCTCACTGTCTGCCAGACAATACAAGTCGAACCTGATACTCTTCTTGCAGACAAAGACTTTCGCAGGGAATCGGGGTAGCTTGTTCCTATCCCATGGCCCTGAACATCAAGGACACGGAGACGGAGAAGTTGGCGGCGGAAGTAGCCGAGATGACCGGCAGGACCCAGACCGAGGCGGTGCGCGAGGCGCTGCGGGAGAAGAGGGAGCGGTTGGAGCTGCGGTCCGAGGAGAAGAAGCGCGACCCGGAGAGCCTTCGGAGGTTCATGGAGACTGAGATCTGGGCTCATATTCCTGATGAGCTTCTCGATCGAGAGTCGAGGTCGAAAGAGGAGATAGAAGAGCTCCTCGGCTTCGGACCGGAGGGACATTGATCCTCGACAGCTCGGCAGTGATTGCTGTCTTGTTCCGCGAGCACCAGCACCAGCAGCTGGAACGGACCATGGCGCAGGCGCCCACCCTCGCAATCGGAGCTCCCTCCTTGTTCGAGACCGCGATGGTCGCCTGCGGAGCCTTCGATCAGCAGGGCCGCGATCTTCTCGCGCGCTTCCTCGAAGGTTGGGAAGTCACGGTCGTTCCCTTCGACGACCGCCACTGGCGGGTCGCAGTGGACGCGTTCTTCCGCTATGGCAAGGGTCGTCATCCGGCAGCGCTCAACTACGGCGACTGCATGACCTACGCCAGCGCCCGTGTCGCCGAGATGCCGCTGCTGTTCGTCGGCGACGATTTCGCCAGGACCGACATCGCCCCGGCTTGACCGGCCAGGCGGCCCGCGCGCCTAAGAGATCGCGCGGTTGAGGAAGTCGACCTGGTGCTGCTTGCGCAGGATCAGGTGCTCCATCAGGTGCTCGAGCGCCTCGGAGCGACCGTCGCGCCCGGTCGGCTCGATCGATTCCTGGAGGGCTTCGACCGCGGCTTCCTCGCCTTTGACCAGCGAGCGGATCGCTTTCTCGAGCTTGGTCTCGTAGGCGAGCGCGGCGACGTCGGTGGTCGGCTTACCGCCGAAGGAGACGATCTTTTCGATCAGCCGGCGCACGTCCGCCAGCTCGGCGTCGCCGAAGGCGGTCAGCTTCTCGCCCAGCGCCTGGGCCTCGATCCCGGTCAGGCTGGAGGCGACGATCGAGTACTGCAGGGCCGAGCGGTACTGGAGTTCGAGCGCCTTGTTGAGGCGTTTGACCGCCTTTTTCTCGTCGAGCTTCTCTTCGTCGGGCATCCCCTGGGCTACCCGCGGCGCCCGCTCCCTAGTCGTGGTGGGCGGGCTCGGGCGGCTGCATCGTCGTCCAGGCCTGCGGGTCCGGCTCGACCGGCCGCTCCCAGCGCAGCTCCCGCGGCGCCTCGCGCATGCGGATGATCCGGGCCGGGATGCCGCCGACGACGGCGTTGGCGGGGACGTCCTTGGTGACGACGGCGTTGGTCCCGATCACCGAGTTGTCGCCGACGCTGACGCCGCGCAGGACGCAGGCGCCGTAGCCGATCCAGACGTTGTTGCCGACCTCGACGTCGCGCTTGTAGATGCCCTGCAGCCGGATCGGCCGCTCGCCCTCGACGATGCCGTGGTCGAAGTCGATGAACATCGCCCGGTCGGCGATCACGCACTCGTCGCCGATCCGCACCCGCTGGTAGGCGGAGATCGTGCACTCCTGGCCCATCACCGTCTTCGCGCCGATCTCGACCACCCCCTCGTGGCAGCGGATCTTGGTCCCGTCGCCGATCCAGACGAAGCGCCCGAAGCGGATCTCGCCCCGGGGCTCGATCTTCAGTTCCAGCCCCCGGCCGAGGAACAGGGGCCCGTCGGAGCGCCAGCGCCGGCCCGCCGAGGTCAGCAGGCGGCGCCAGAGGTAGCGCCAGAGGAGCCGCGCGTAGCGCGGCCTCAGCATCCGGTTGCGGGCCAGGAAGCGGAGCACGGCGCGGCAACTTTAGACCTCTTAGACTGCCCCGTCCTTGGCCGATGTCGCGAAAACCGCTCCGCTCGCCGAGCGCCTGGTCGCGGGCGAAAAGCGAGCGCTGGCACGGGCGATCACCCTGATCGAGTCCGACGACCCCGCCGGCTGGGACCTGGTCCGCGAGGTCTACCCCCGCACCGGCAAGGCGCGGATCGTCGGCTTCACCGGCCCGCCGGGGGTAGGCAAGAGCACCCTGATCGGGGCGCTGACGGGGGAGCTGCGCAAAGCCGAGCGCGAGGTCGCGGTGCTCTCGATCGACCCCTCCAGCCCCTTCACCCGCGGCGCCCTGCTCGGCGACCGGATCCGGCTCACCGAGCACTTCCTCGACCCCGGCGTCTTCATCCGCTCGATGGCCTCGCGCGGCGCCCTCGGCGGCCTTTCCGAGGCAGCGCTGCAGGTGGCGCTGATCATGGACGCGGCGGGCAAAGACGACGTCCTGATCGAGACCGTCGGCGTCGGCCAGGCGGAGATCGACATCGTCGACCACGCCGACACGATCGTGCTGGCGCTGATGCCCGGCTCCGGCGACTCGATCCAGGCGCTGAAGGCGGGGGTGATGGAGATCCCCGACGTGATCGTCGTCAACAAGTGCGAGCACCCGCTCGCCGACACGATGATCCGCGAGGTCAAGGCCGTGCTCGCGCTCGGCCCCGGCGGCGACTGGAAAGTGCCGGTCGTGCGCACCGAGGCGACCAAGGAGGAGGGGATCGCCGAGCTGGTCGAGACGATTGACGCCCACGGGCGTCACATCGCCGAGGCCGGCACGCTGGCCGAGCGCCGGGCCCGCAACCTGCGCGCGGAGGTGCTCGGGATCGCGGCCTCGCGGCTGCGGCGCGAGCTCGAGGAACGCGCCCGCGAGGACCCCGCG
>DASZDI010000407.1:0-1835 GCA_035942135.1 Solirubrobacterales bacterium
GGTGGGGGGGGGGCGGCGGACGCCTTGAGGGGTGGTGGCCCTGCTCATGCTGATACGTGCGGAGGGGCCATGCCGACCCCCTCCGACCGCAAGCCTCAGCTAGTACCCGGCGGGATGACGCGCGGTGAAGCCGGCCGGATCGCGCACTTCCTCACGCCACCGCGGCCCCGTTTCGCCGTTGGTGCTGCCCGAGGTGTCCCAGCGGTAGCCGGCGATCACGGCGTAGACGTGGCCGGGGTTGCTGTAGACGGTGATCCAGCGGCCCTCGCCGGCTTCGGCCCAGTTCATCAGCGGGCCGGAGGGGAGGGGGCTTTCGAGGAAGCGACCGCCGTGGAGGGCGAAGCTGACGGCGCCGGAGCAGTCGTAGCCGCGGTCCCACCAGCGGCCGTGGCCGCCGCCCCAGAGGTAGGGCTTGCTGCGGATCTTGTTCGCGGCGGCGATCACCTGCTTGACGCGGGCGGGAGCGCTCTTCGGCGGGATCAGCATGCCGTTGTCGAGCAGCTTCGCCTTCGCGGTCGGGGTGCAGACGTCGACCGCGGCGGGGGACATACCGCCCGTAGTGCAGCGAGCGGAGGCGCTGCCCGGGGCGATTAGGGCGAGTGCGAAGAGGGTAGCTATAAGCGCATACCCGGCCTTCAGCCTGAAGTTGTAAGGCAAACCGATTCTCCTTCGTCGGCCTACGGGGTTAGCTGTCGGGCTAGCGCGAAAGGAGCCTGCGCTCCCACCTTGGACTTGGCGGGTTAGCCCCGAAAACGTGGTTCCCCCGTTCCCTAGACGCTCTTTGCGCCAGGGACTCGGCGTTTCGGTTACTGACCGGCGGCAGTCTAGACCATCGCGCGGCGACATGCTCACAAAACGCAAATATTTGGACGAGAATCCCGATCCCATCTAGGTTCTGTTCGACGCGGCTGCTGCTAGCTTGCGCCCTGGGATGAACCTTTCGGGCCGAAAAGCGCTCCTCACCGGAGCGACGGGAGGGCTCGGGAGGGCGATCGCCGCCTCGATGGCCGCCCGCGGCGCCCGGTTGACGCTCAGCGCCCGCAACCGCGAGGCGCTGGAAACGATGGCCGCCGAGCTGCCGGGGGAGGGGCACCAGGTCCTGCCCGCCGACCTGGCCGAGCCCGAGGCGGCCGAGCGCCTCGCCGCCGAAGCGGCCGGCACCGAGGTCCTCATCGCCAACGCCGGCCTGCCCGCCGCGGGTCGGCTGACCGACTTCAGCGCCGAGCAGGTGCAGCGCGCCCTGCGGGTCAACCTCGAGGCGCCGATGCTGCTGGCGCGCGCCCTCTATCCGGCGATGACCGAGGCCGGCTCCGGCCACCTCGTCTTCGTCTCCTCGCTCTCGGGCAAGGCCGCCAGCCCCCGCAGCTCGATCTACAACGCGACCAAGTTCGGCCTCCGCGGCTTCGCCCTCGCCCTCCGCGGCGACCTGGCCCCCGAGGGCGTCGGCGTCTCCGTCGTCTCCCCCGGCTTCATCCGCGACGCCGGCATGTTCGCCGACGCCGGCTCCAAGCCCCCGCCGGGCATGGGCACCGGCCGACCCGAGCAGGTAGGAGACGCTGTCGTCAAGGCAATAGAACGCAACCGTGCCGAGCTGACGGTGGCACCCCTCCAGCAGCGAGCCGCCGCCCACTTCGCCCTCGTCAGCCCCGGCTTGGCCGCCAAAGTCCAAAGCGGCAGCACCGGCCAAAAGGCAGCCGAAGCAATAGCGAAGGGCCACCCGGCGGATAAGCGCTGAGAAGCCCGCCGCCTGTCTCCACCAGGCAAGTGCTGAGTAGCGGTCGGGAGGGGTGCCCTCTCCAGACACTCAACAGCGAGCCATAGGCGAGCTGTGTCTG
>DASZDI010000408.1:0-1508 GCA_035942135.1 Solirubrobacterales bacterium
GCACGCGGATGTCCTCGAGCACGGCGGTCATCATCGTGGTGTCGTTGATGTTCCCGCCGGGGATCATCATTCCCAACGGTCTGCCGCGCCCGTCGCAGACCACGTGCAGCTTGGTCGTCAGCCCGCCGCGGGAGCGGCCGATCCCGTGATCAGGCGGCTCGAACCACGGATTCTTGTGATTCGGCAGAGCCCCCTGTGTCCCGCGAGAGGGTCGCGCCGTGCTGATGCACACGCGCGATCGTGGAGTCGATGGACACGACCCAGTCGATCTTCCCGACGGCGTCTGCCTGCGTCTCCACCTCGGCCAACAGCTTCTCCCAGGTGCCGATCTCGGCCCAACGGTTGAACCGCTTGTAGATCGAGTTCCACTTCCCGAACCGCTCCGGCACGTCCCGCCACGGCGCCCCGGTGCGGTACTTCCACGCCATGCCTTCTACAGCGAGCCGGTGATCCGTCCACGGCCGCGAACGCCCGGTCACCGTCGGCATCAGCGGTTCCATCACGGACCACACATCGTCAGAGATCTCCTGGCGCGTCACCGTTCAAGACTCACCTAGCCGGAAACGAAAGCTCTCGAGGAACACGGCCCAACGTGAGTGCGCGGCCGGGACTTGACGTCACACTTGCATTTTGCAAGTGTGGCCGCATGAGCCTCTTCATCACCTGCCCGGTCGAGAGCGTCGAGCGCGCGACCGCCTTCTACACCGCCCTCGGCTGGACCCTCAACGCCGAGATGTCCGATCACAACGTGTCGTGCTTCGCGATCGCGCCCGAGCAGTACGTCATGCTCGGCAGCCGCGAGATGTACGCGAGCGTCGGCGCCGTCGAGCAGCTGGTCGGCGAACCCGACAACCCCTCGAAGGTCACGGTCTCGTTCGACCTCGGCAGCCGCGAGGCGGTCGACGAGCTCGCCGAGCGCGCCGGCGCCGCCGGCGGGCGGATCGGTGACACCGACGACTACCCCTTCATGTACCAGCGCCAGTTCGACGACCCCGACGGCTACCACTACTCGCCGTTCTGGATGAAGCCGGACGCCGATCCGACCGCGTGAGCGACCTCGCCGCGGCCCTCGACATCGTCGGAGCACGGTGGGCCCTGCTCGTCGTGGAGCGGCTGCTCGACGGGCCGCAGCGCTACGGCGATCTGCAGCGCGACCTCGGAGTGCCGACGAACATGCTCGCGACCCGCCTGCGCGAGCTCGAAGCGGCCGGCGTACTGACCCGTCTGCCGCTCCGGCACAACACCCGGGCCTACGCGCTGACCGATCGCGGCCTTGCCTTGCGCGAGGCGATCGTCGCGCTCGGACGCTGGGGCGCCGAGGAGGCCTAGATGTGGCGCGGAATCGCGACGCGCTCCGACAATCTCCTCCGCAGCTACCGCGCCAACATCAGCCTCGCAGCCACCCTGATCGGGATCAAAGACTTGATCAGCAGGGCCGCGGTGGTCACGAGCGTCAGGGCTGCAGCAGGGCCTTGATCGCGCGGCGCTCGTCCATCGCGCGGTAGCCC
>DASZDI010000409.1:0-1601 GCA_035942135.1 Solirubrobacterales bacterium
ATGTAGATCTCGGTCTCTTTCTTCGGCCGCGTGTACCAGTCGCCGTCGAAGGCGGAGACGATCGCCCGCCGCTCCTCGACGTCGAGCCGGTCGACCTCGTAGGACCGCCCGAGGTGGAGGTAGACGGCGCCGGGGTGGACGGTGGTGAAGGCGCGCTCGGCCTCGACCAGCCCCAGCATCTCCCCCGCGTCGCGCTCGATCACCGCCACCGAATCGGCCGAGGCCGACCGCAGCGCGATCCGGTTGGCGACGAACTCGGCCCGCTGCGGCAACAGCTTGTCGCCGACCGCACGCAGCTCCCCCGCCGCCAGCAGCCGTTCGGCCCGCTCGCGCCAGCCCTCGCCGAACACTTCTTCGTCCTCGTCGGTCAGCGGCAGCTCGTAGGCGGCGGCGATCAGGTGCCGGGAGGCGATCTGGTCGTTGGCGTGGTCGAGGATCGCCGCCTCGACCGGCCGCCCGAGGAACTCCTCCGGGTGGCGGCAGAAGAACTGGTCGAGCGCGTCCTGCCCGGCCACGTAGACGGCGAGGCCGCGGCGGCGTCGCCCGGCCCGGCCCCACATCTGCCGCAGGCTCGCCACCGTCCCCGGGAACGTCACGCAGATCGCCGCGTCGAGCTCGCCGACGTCGATCCCCAGCTCCAGCGCATCGGTGGCAACAACCGCCAGTAATTCGCCGCTGCTCAGCCGCGCCTCGATCTCGCGCCGCTGCTGCGGGGTGTAGCCGCCGCGGTAGGGCGCGATCCGCTTCGCCAGCTCCGGCTTCCCCCGCCGCTCCAGGTTTTCGCGGGCGAAGCGCTGGATCAGCTCGATCCCGCGCCGGCTTTTCAGGAAGCAGATCGTCCGCACCTCCTGGGAGACCAGCTCGGCGAGCAGGTCGGCCGCCTCCGACAGCGCCGAGCGCCGCACCCCGGTCGCCTTGTCGAGCAGCGGCGGGTTCCACATCGCGATCTCGCGGCCGGCCCGCGGCGCCCCATCGTCGTCGACCATCTCGAACGGCGTCCCGACCAGGCGCTCGGCCAGCTCGACCGGGTTGGCGATCGTCGCCGAGGCGAGCAGGAAGCGCGGCTCACGGCCGTAGAAGCGCGCCAGCCGCCGCAGCCGCCGCAGCACGTTGGCGACGTGGGAGCCGAAGACGCCGCGGTAGGTGTGGGCCTCATCGACCACCACCCATTCGAGGTTGGCGAGGAAGTCTCCCCAGGCCTTGTGGTTGGGCAGCATCGCCACATGGAGCATGTCCGGGTTGGTGAGGATGAGGTTCGAGCGACGGCGGATCGCCGGGCGCTCTTCGCGCGGGGTGTCGCCGTCGTAGATCGCCTCGCGCAGGCCCGGCGGCCGCAGCTGGGCGAGCTTGCGCGCCTGGTCCTGGGCCAGCGCCTTGGTCGGGTAGAGGTAGAGCGCCCGGTCTTTCGGCCGCGCCGCGATCCCGTTCAGGACCGGCAGGTTGAAGGCGAGGCTCTTACCCGAGGCGGTGCCGCTGGTGATCACCAGGTTCGAGTCGGCGGCCGCCTCGAAGGCTTCGAGCTGGTGGGTGTAGAGCGAGTCGATGCCGACCCGCCCGAGCGCCTCGACGAACCCCGGATGCAGCTCCGCGGGCAGCGGCGC
>DASZDI010000410.1:0-2475 GCA_035942135.1 Solirubrobacterales bacterium
GAGGCACCCCCCGCCACGCCCCACCAACTACCAAATAAAGATGTCCTCGCCGTAATCGATGCGGTTGAAGATCTCAGGCTGATCCGAGATGAACGTCCGCAGGCAACCGTGGCTGGCGGGATAGTCCGGCACCGAGTTGTAGCCGTGCACCGCGTAGCCGCCGTAGAAGTACCAGGAGTAGTACATCCCGTGCGAGTTGTAGCCCGGTTCGGTGCGGATGAACTCGAAGTGGCCGGTGACGGTCGGGGTCGAGGACTTGCCGGAGGAGATCGGGTAGATCGCGAACGGCTTGCCGTCCTTGATGAAGACGAGGACCTGCTTGGAGAGCGGCGCCTCGACGTGCTCGCCCGCCTTCGGGTAGCGGACGTCGTAGCCGCCCTTGCCGGAGAAGACTTTCTTGACGAGACCCTTGCCCGCGCGCATGCTGCGGGCCATGTCGTTGACTTTGCGGTAGGCGAGGACGCCGCGCGCGGTCTTGCCGCCGAAGCAGCGGCCGTCGTTGGCGATGTAGCCCATCTTCCGCATCGCCTTCTTGAAGCCGACGACGACGTCGCCGCACTGGCCGCGACGCAGGGCCGGGAAGCTGACCTTCCAGCTCTTGCGGACGGTCTCGTCGGGGCCGAGCTGCGGCGTCGCCACGTGCTTCGCGGAGACCGCGTACTTGCCGTTCTCGCGCACCTCGATCGAGGTCTTGAAGACGCCCTCGGCGCCCGCCTTGCGGACCGGGACGTTGCGGCTGAAGAGCCGACGCCCGTCGAGGTAGAAGGTGACCTTGACCTCCTCGCCCGCGACGAACGGGGCGAGGGTGCCGGTGACCGGGACCTTCTGCATGATCTCCGCCCGGCCGTTCTCCAGCCCGCCGACCTTGATCTTCACGATCGCCTCGCCGACCGGCGTCGGCTTCGGCGGCTTCGCGGGCTTCTGCTGCGCCGCGGAGGCGCCGGCGGGCAGGGCCAGCAGGGCGGTCGCGGCGAGGAGGGACGAGAGGCGGCGCTTCATCGGCCGGAAATCCTACTGGCCGAGCAGGGCGACAGAGTTGTTCAGCATGTGCAGGATGATTCCCGGCACGATCGAGCCGGTCTTCTCGTAGAGCAGGCAGAGCGCGAAGCCGAAAGCGATCAGCGGCGGCACCGCGGTGATCCCGGTCAGCGCGTGCAGCGCCCCGAAGACGACGCCGGCCAGGAGCGCCGCCGCCAGGCGGGGGTACCTCTCCCGCAGGCCGCCGTAGAGGAAGCCGCGGAAGCAGAGCTCCTCGCTGATCGGCGCCGCGATCACGATCAGCAGCACCTGCAGCCCGACCGGCCCGAAGGCGTCGGCGATGTCCTCCTGCTTCGGTTCGAGGATCAGCAGCGAGTAGAGGATCGCGAAGAGCAGATAGGCGCCGACCGTCGCCGCCATCCACTTCAGCGCCGAGGGCCGGAAGCCGCGCACCCCGAGCCGCCGCAGCACCTCCGACAGCCCCCGCGCCCCGCGCTGGGCGGCGATCGCCATCGGCACCATCAGGAAGGCGAGCGCGGTCGCCAGCTGCACGCCGACGTTGCCGAAGGTGCTCAGATCGCCCTCGGAGTCGGCGCCGGCGATCACGAACGGGATCCCCAGCACGATCCCCGTCCCCAGGGCGAGGACGACCCCGAGGACCGCCGTCCGCGGCCCCCAGTTCGAGGGCGGGAACTGCCGCGGCGGCCGCTCGACCAGGTATCCGGTGGCCGGATCGATCTCCATCTCGCCGCAGTCTCACAGGTCTCCCGAGCGACGCGACGGGCGAAGTACCCTCTGCTGGATGACGCAGCGCAACCGGCGACGTCAGCGCCGACACGGGGGGATCGGCGCGAAGCTCCTGCCCGTGCTCGGCGGCGTCTTCGCCCTGCTCGCGATCGCGACCATCGCCGTCGCCTCCTGGGTCCTCGACGTCGCCGCCGACGCCCCCTCGCTCTCCTCCTGCAAACCGATCGACCGCGGCGGCAACACCGTCCTCTACGCCGCCGACGGCTCGAAGCTGGGCATGGTCCGCTCGCCGGAAGTCCGCTCGCTGGTCTCGATCGAGCGGGTCCCGAAGACCCTGCAGCTGGCGACGGTGGCGATCGAGGACCAGCGCTTCTACGAGCACGAGGGCCTCGACTTCACCGGGATCGCCCGCGCCGCGCTCAAGGACCTGGAAGCGGGCGAAGTCGTCGAGGGCGCCTCGACGATCACCCAGCAGCTGGTCCGCAACCTCTGCATCCCCAACCCCAAGCGCACCCTCGAGCGCAAGATCGAAGAGGCGCAGCTGGCGGTCGAGTACGCCGAACGCCACAGCCGCAAGGAAATCCTCGGCTCCTACCTCAACGTCGCCTCCTACGGGACCGTGGAAGGGAGCACGGCGGTGGGGGTCGGCGCCGCCTCGCAGATCTTCTTCTCGAAGCCGGTCTGGAAGCTGAAGCTGCCGGAAGCGGCGCTGCTGGCGGGGCTGCCGCAGGCACCCTCCGAATACAACCC
>DASZDI010000411.1:0-1776 GCA_035942135.1 Solirubrobacterales bacterium
CGACTCCCCCCACCCAACCTCCTAGGGCAGGCGCTACTCCGCGGCGATGAGGATGTGCCAGGCGGGCAGCAGCGGGATGTCGTAGAGGTCGATCACCGTCGCCCGGGCCTGGGCGATCTCGTCCGCGTACCAGTAGCGCTCGAAGTCGGAGCGCTGCTCCCAGATCATCGTCTGCCGGAAGGCGAGCGGGTCGTCGGTCGAGCGGGTCAGCGACCAGCTCTTGGCGCCGTAGGCGGGCGCTTTCGCCGCCGACGGTTCCCAGAGGTCGAGGAAGCGGTCGGCCCGCATCGGGGTGATGTGCCAGTCGAGAGTGCAGACCTCCGCCATCAGACTCCCCCTTCGGCTCGCGTGCCGCGGTTGCTCATGCGCCGACCTCCGCGTGGATCGCGCCGGGGCCGTCTTCGTGCTTGCCCTCGTCCGCGGACTCGGCGCCGACCAGGATCGCGATCTTGCCGAGGTGCTTGTTTTCGTGCATCAGCTGGTGGGCGGTGGGGACGCCGTCGAAGCCCATCGTTTCCGAGAGGACCGGGCGCACCTTGCCCTCGGCCATCAGCTGGTTCGCCCGCATGCACTCGTAGGCGTTGGCGAAGTGGGAGCCGATGATCTGCTTCTGGCGCATCCACAGATAGCGGACGTCGAAGTCGAGCTGGTAGCCGGAGGTGGCGCCGCAGATGACGACTTTGCCGAACGGCTTGACGACGTAGACCGAGGTCGGGAAGGTCGCCTGGCCGACGTGCTCGAAGACGATGTCGGGAGCGTCGCCGAGGATCTCTTTGATCCGGTTGAGGAAGCCCCGCGAGGCCTTGAAGCGCGCCTTGTCGGCGGCGGGGTCGGTGAGGTTCTCCTTGGTCCGCATCATCTCGCCGAACTCGCGGCGGTTGATGTAGTCGACGGCGCCGAGCTGCTTGATCAGCTCGCCCTTCTCGTCAGAGGAGACGACGCCGACCGCGTTGGCCCCGGCCGCTTTGCAGAGCTGGACGGCGAAGACGCCGAGGCCGCCGGCCGCGCCCCAGATGAGGACGTTGTGGCCGGGCTGGAGGTTGCACTGGTCCATCAGCATCCGATAGGCGGTGAAGTAGGTGAGGCCGTAGGAGGAGGAGTCGACCCAGGAGAGGTTGCGCGGCTTCGGCAGCAGCTGCTGGGCCTGGACCTTGGTGAACTGGGCGAAGGAGCCCCAGGTCGTCTCGTAGCCCCAGATCCGCTGGCTCGGGGCCGCCATCGGGTCGAGCCCGTGCACCTCGACGTCCTCGTAGGAGGCCTGGTTGCAGTGGATCACGACCTCGTCGCCGACTTTCCAGCGGGTGACGCCCTCGCCGACCTTCCAGACCACGCCGGAGGCGTCGGAGCCGCCGATGTGGTGGCCGTACTCGGGGTGGTCGCCGTAGCCGAAGACCGAGACCGGCTCGCCCAGCGAGGCCCAGACGTTGTTGAAGTTGACGCCTGCGGCCATCACCCGCACGATCACCTCGAAGGCGCCGGGCTCGGGGACCTCGATCTGCTCCAGCTGGAAGGCGTCTTTGGGCTCGCCCTCGCGCTCCTGGCGGATCACCCACGCCGCCATCGTCTCCGGCAGCGTTCCGGGCTCCACATCCAACTTCGAGACTGCACTCGTGTCAACGGCCAAAACCGGCTCCTCCGCGGGTCGACTTAACGGGCGCCGAATCCTAGTTCAGACCCGCGGAGGCCGCAGGAGCGGTGGGTGCTGCCTCCTCACTCGCTTGCTCGCTGGATCGTCACCGGCCGGCCGCGGACCGCTCAAGGCGAGAAGCGCAAAAC
>DASZDI010000412.1:0-2712 GCA_035942135.1 Solirubrobacterales bacterium
AATCACCCTGACCAACAACACCGACATCCAGGTCGGGGTCGGGACGAACGGGGACGTCTTCCTCGACCACAGCGCCAACATCTGCGGCAACATCCGCAAAGGGGTGGGCAAAGAAGTCACCTTCGGCCACAGCTCCGGGCAGTGCAGCGGCTACGGCGTGACCGAAGGGAACATGGTCCTGCCCGAGGTCAGCACCTTCATGCCGACGACGATCGCGACGCTGAACAGCAACAACCGGCTGGCGAAATGCATCTCGACCAACAACCCCTCCGAATGCGAAAAAGACACCTACAGCAATAAACGCGAAACCACCGTCCCCTGGGACCCGACGACGCGGACGATCACCACCGAGAAAAACTCGAGCCTCAGCCTCGGCGGCGGCGACTACTGGGTCTGCCGCCTGGTGATGGGCCAGAACTCCGAATTGGTGATGACCGCGGGCGCCAAGGTGCGGCTCTTCTTCGACACCCCCGAGAACTGCGGGATCCCCTCCGGCGGCAGCCAGGTCGAACTCTCGAACCACGCCACGATCAGCGCCACCGGCTACAACGCCGACCTCGGCAACTTCGACGTCCCCGGCCTCTACCTGATGGGCTCGACGACCCGCCCGACGGTCGCCAACTGGTCGAACAACACGGAAACCAGCGAGCTCGTCTTCTACGCGCCCCACACCCACATCGTGATCGACAACAAAGCGACCTACGTCGGCATCCTCGCGGGGCAGACGGTGACGCTCGGCAACCACGCCGTCGTCAAACAGGACCCCGGCTTCAAACCGCCGCAGATCGGCGGCGCGACGATCTACCAGCGCCAGTCCTACGTCGAGTGCACCGGCGCCAGCGCCTCGCCGCCCAACGCCGACTGCTGAGCGGGCGCAGCCTCCCCGCCGGCGCTCAAGCCGACGGCGAAATGTGCCGAGCTAATAAGCGAACGTATGAGGGAGAAGCTGAACAGCAACCCGATGGCCCAGATGGCCCTGCTCGGCGTCCTGCTGCTCGTCGTCGGCTTTTTCGTGATGTCCTCGATGGGGGGCGGCGAAGAAGAAGCCGAAACCGAAGCGCCGGCCGCCACGGCGACGGCGCCTGAAGGCGAAGAAGGCCTGACCGTGACCGCGCCGGGCGAAGAAGGCGCCGTCGCGGCCGCCCCGGGCGAAGTGCCGCCGCTGCCGCCGTCCGCCGTCGCCGCGGCGCCGCCGCTCCCGGCGGCGGTGACCGAAGCCTTCGAGGCCGACCGGATCGTGGTCCTGCTCTTCGTCAGCAACGGCGGCATCGACGACCGCACGGCCCGCCACGCCGTCGCCGGCCTCTCCCAGCTCTCCGGCGTCTCGACCTTCGTCGTCCCGGCCCGCCGCATCGCCCGCTACGCGGCGATCGCCCAGGGCCTCGCGATCAGCCGCGTGCCGGCGCTTGTCGTCCTGCGCCCGAAGCACCTGACCCAGGGGGTCCCGTCGGCGTCGGTGCAGTACGGCTTCCAGAGCCCCGAGAGCGCCGTGCAGGCGGTCATCGACGCGGGCTACGAAGGCCAGATGCTCGACTACCACCCCTGAGATGGGAAGCAACGACTACCCGAGCCACCTGAGGCCGGTACCCGACTCCGGTGACTCCACCGCGCCCCAGCTCGACCCGCAGGGCACCCCCGGCCTCACCCCGCCGCTTTCCCGCGGCCGCTCCCGCGGCTTCGTCACCGACGTCCTGATCGAGCTCGGCTACGTCCCCGAGGAGCGCGTCCGCCAGGCGATCGAAGAGGCCCGCACCGCGGGCGCGCCCCCCGAGGCGCTGCTGCTGACCCAGGGGGCGGTCAACGGCGACCAGCTCTCCCGCGCGATCGCCGAGCGCTACGGCCTCGACCACATCGACCTCTCCGCCTACCAGGTGGACATGGCGGCGGCCAACATGGTCTCGGTCAGCACCGCGAAGCGCTACCGGGCGCTGCCGGTCGGCTTCATCGACAAGCAGACGCTGCTGGTCGCGATGGCCGACCCCACCAACGTGCTCGCGGTCGACGACATCCAGATCGCCACCGGCCTCGACTGCCGGGTCGCGGTCGCCGCCGAAGAGGACATCGAAGCGCTGGTGGTCAAGCTCAACACGCTGCAGAGCGCCGTCAGCGAGGCCGTCACCGAAGACGCCCAGGAAGAAGAGGCGGAGCTCGCCGAAGTCGCCGACATGGAAATCGGCGCCGAAGACGCGCCGGTGATCAAGCTCGTCTACAGCATCCTCGGCCAGGCGGTGGGGGAGGGCGCCTCCGACATCCACTTCGAGCCGGGCGAAGACGAGATGCGGGTCCGCTTCCGCATCGACGGCGTCCTCCGCGAGGCCGCCCACGTGCCGACCCGGATGATCAGCGCGGTGATCTCCCGGGTGAAGATCATGAGCGACCTCAACATCGCCGAGAAGCGCGTCCCGCAGGACGGCCGGGTCAGCGTCACCGTCGAAGACAAGAAGGTCGACCTGCGGATCACGACCCTGCCGCCCCAGCGCGGCGAGGGCGCCACGATCCGCATCCTCGACAAAACCAACGCGCAGCGCTCGCTCGACGAACTGGGCATGGACGGGGGCGGGCGAGAGCGCTTCGAGCACTCCTTCAAACAGGCCTACGGCGCCGTCCTCGTCACCGGGCCGACCGGCTCGGGAAAGAGCACGACCCTCTACGCCGCCCTGCGCGAGATGAACTCGGTCGAGAAGAAGATCATCACGATCGAGGACCCGGTCG
>DASZDI010000413.1:0-1870 GCA_035942135.1 Solirubrobacterales bacterium
CCGCTTCCCAGGAGAACGAAGCATCTTTGCAGGTGGTTTCATAGCCGTCGGCCGTAAAGACATGCGGTTCCGTCGGTTCCTGCGTGCCGGAGTAGGTCACCGGGTAGCTGGCCGCTGTGAACTCGGTGGCCGAAGCTGCCGAAGCCATCACGGCGCTCATTGCGAAGACCGCAGCGAGCACGAGCCCGAGGGTCTTGAACTTGCGAGTCATTTTGTTTCCCTTTCGTAGTAATCCCTTTGTCGATCGCGAGCGACCGACAAGCAGATGACTACCGGGCGGAGGATGAGCCGGTCAAAAACTTTGTCAAAATAGGGCTCTGCGGCCGTACCGAGCTTGCTCTCAGAGGAGCGTAAGCCCTGCAAATCCCAGGATGCCGGTTTGGCGCACGCGCGCATTACGCGCGGTCGCTCAAAGGCACACGGATCTAATCGGCCTGTGCTCGCTTACGTGTTGCGCTTGCGCAGCGTGCGGCGGCCGATCTTCAGCAGCGGGCCCGCGCCCTCACGTAGCGCCTTTGCCCGCGTCTCCCCTTTGCCGTAGAGGATTTTGGCCGAGGCGCGGACTGCGTCGCCGAGGGTCTGGTCATAGGGGTGCCACCAGAAGTCACGGGTGAGGCCGGGCTCCCAGGCGTTCATCTTGATGTTGACGCACTCGTAGAAGCCGAATTTGGAGTGCGAGCGGCCGAGGCCGGAGTCCTTGACGCCGCCCCAGGCGCACTGGCAGGCCCCGTGGCTGAAGGAGTGGTCGTTGATCCAGACCATCCCGGACTCGATCCGGCGGGCGATCCGGTTCCCGCGCTGGCGGTCCTTGGTCCAGACCGAGGCGCCGAGGCCGAATTCGGAGTCGTTGGCGAGCTCGATCGCCTCCTGCTCGGAGTCGACGACGACGATCGGCAGCACCGGGCCGAAGATCTCCTCGCGCATGATCCGCATCTCGTGAGTGACGCCGGTGAGGACGGTCGGGGCGACGAACTTGCCGGAGAAGCCGGGGACGTCGGTCGGGCCGCCGCAGCGCTTGGTCGCGCCGGAGGCGACGGAATCCTCGATCAGGTCGCAGACGATCTCGTACTGGTCCTCGGAGGTCATCGGGCCGATCTCGGTGTCCCAGTCAAGCGGGTTGCCCAGCTGGAGCTTTTCGGCGCCGCGGACGACGCCCTCGACGAAGCGGTCGGCGACGTCGCGCATGACGTAGACGCGCTCGATCCCCGAGCAGGTCTGTCCGGCGTTGGCGAAGCCGCCCCAGATCGCACCGGAGACGGCGTTGTCGAGGTCGGCGTCGGAGCAGACGATCATCGGGTCCTTGCCGCCGAGCTCGAGGACCGAGCCCTTGAGCTCACCGGCGCAGACTTCGCCGACCTTGCGGCCGACCCCGACCGAGCCGGTGAAGAAGACCTTGCCGACGCTGGAGCGACAGAGCGCGTCGCCGATCCGGCCGCCGCCGTGGACGACCTGGACCAAGCCCTCGGGCAGGCCGCCCTTCTCGAAGACGTCGCGGATCTTCTCGCCCAGCAGCGGCGTCAGGCTCGCCGGCTTCAGCACCACGCCGTTGCCCGCCATCAGCGCGATCGCCACCTCGCCGAAGGGGATCGACCACGGGTAGTTCCACGGGGCGATCACCCCGACGACGCCGATCGGCTCATAGGAGAAGCGCCCTTTCTTGGAGAGCGTGAAGGCCTGCGTCATCGGCACCTTCTCGTCGGCGAGGATCTTCGGCCCCTCCTTCGCGCACCAGTGCAGCGCGTCGACCGTCGGCAGCAGCTCCATCGTGTAGGCCTCGGTCAGCGGCTTGCCCTGCTCTTCGGAGAGCAGCTTCGCGATCTCGTCGATGTCGTCGAGGAGGGCGTCGGCGGCGCGCCGCATGTAGTCTGCG
>DASZDI010000414.1:0-3323 GCA_035942135.1 Solirubrobacterales bacterium
CTCGAAGCCCGGGCGCGCCTCCCCTTCAAGGCGGCGGAGCACATCCCCGACATGCTCCGCCTCCGCCGCGCCCTCGACGCGGACATCGTCCACTACCAATGGCTGACGGTCCCCCCGCTCGACGCCCGTCTGCCGCCGCCGCCGCGGCCGCGGGTGATGACCGCCCACTACATCCTGCCGCCGCAGCCGAGTCGCCGCCAGGTCGCCTCCGCCCGCCGCGTCTTCGGCGCCATGGACGCCGTCGTTGCCCACTCCGAGCACGGCGCCACCCGCCTCCGCGACGAGGTCGGCCTCGACCCCGCCAAGGTCCGGGTCATCCCCCACGGCGCCTTCGACTACCTGACGAAGCTGCCCGAGGAGAAGCCGCTGCCGCCGGAGCTGGAGGGCGCCGAGGGGCCGGTGGTCCTCTGCTTCGGCCTGCTCCGCCCCTACAAGGGGATCGAGAACCTGCTCCAGGCCTACGGCCGGATCGCCGGGAGCGGCGGCGCCCGCAACGCTGAGCTCTGGATCGTCGGCAACCCGCGCATGGACGTGGCGCCGCTGCGCCGGCTCGCCGCCGAAGCGACCGGCCGCGTCCGCCTCGTCACCCGCTTCGTCGACGACGCCGAGATCCCGGCGATCTTCCGCCGCGCCGACCTCGTCGTCCTCCCCTACCTCGACGCCGAGCACTCCGGCGTCCTCTACACCGGCCTCGCCTTCGGCAAGCCGCTCGTCCTCAGCGCCGTCGGCGGCTTCCCCGAGGTGGCGGCGACCGGCGCCGCGCGACTGGTGCCGCCGGGCGACACCGCGGCGCTCGCCTCGACCCTCGCGGAGCTGATCGCCGACGAGGCCGCCCGCGACGAGATGGCCGCCGCCGCGACCCGAGCCGCCGCCGGGCCCTACTCCTGGGACGAGACCGCCCGCCGCACCCTCGACCTCTACCGCGAGCTGATCGATGGCAACGGCGGCGGGAGGCGCGGATGAACACCATCGCCGCGATCCTCTTCTGGCTCAGCGCCGGCGCGATCGTCTACACGCACCTCGGCTACCCGCTGGTGCTGTGGGCGCTGGTTCGGTTCAGGGGCGAGCCCCGGCCCGACAAGCGGGAGGTCACTGGTTCGAGCCCGGTAACGCCCACTGTGTCCCTGATCGTCCCGGCCTACGACGAGGAGGACGTGATCGCGGAGAAGGTCGCTGACGCGCTCGCGCTCGACTACCCGCGCGACCGCCTGCAGATCGTCGTCGCCTCGGACGGCTCCAGCGACGCCACGGCGGAGCGCGCCCGTGCCGCCGGGGCCGATCTCGTCCTCGAGCTGCCGCCGGGAGGCAAGGTCGCCGCTCTCAACGCCGCCGCCGCGCAGGCGACCGGTGAGGTTCTCGCCTTCTCCGACGCCAACAGCGCCTGGGCGCCGGACGCGCTGAGGCAGCTCGTCGCTCCATTCGCCGACCCGAAGGTCGGCTACGTCTGTGGCCAGGTCCGCTTCCTCGACTCCGGCGGCAACAACCTCGAGGGCGCCTACTGGCGCTACGAGATGGCGGTGCGGGAGATGGAGTCCGCGCTCGCCGGAGTCACCGCCGGCAACGGCGCCATCTACGCAGTCCGCCGCGACGCCTACATCCCCCTCGCGCCTTCCGGCAGCCACGACCTCAGCTTCCCCTTCGCCTTCGCCAAGCGCGGGCTGCGCTCCCTCTACGCTCCGACCGCCCGCGCCGAGGAGAAGATGGTCCCGACGCTGGAGGGGGAGTTCGCCCGCAAACGCCGGATGATGCTCGGCCTCTGGGACATCGTCGTCGGCGAGGGGATGCTCTCCCCGCGCGGCTACCCGCCGCTGTTCGCCTTCGAGATCGCCTCCCACCGCCTGCTCCGCTACCTCAGCCCGTTCCTGCACGTGGTCGCCTTCGTCGCCAATGCCTTCCTGCTCGACGACGGCCCCCTCTACGTCCTCGCCTTCGCGCTCCAGATCGCCCTGCTCGTCGCCGCCCTGCTCGGCCGCTTCCTGCCCCTGGCCCCGTTCCGCATCGCCCGTTACTACGCGATGACGACCGCCTCGATCGCCGCCGGCCTATGGGACCGTCGGCGCCACGGCGCGGGCGGGCGCTGGGAGAAGGCGGAGGGCACCCGCTGATGCCGCGCGCCTTCGACGTCCTCATCGCCGCCCTCGCCCTCGCGATCCTCGCGCCGTTCCTGCTGGTCGCGGCGATCGCGATCAAGCTGACCAGCCCCGGCCCGGTCTTCTACCGCCGGCCCCGCGTCGGCCTCGACGGCCGCGAGTTCGAGATGTGGAAGCTGCGGACGATGGTCCAGGGCTCCGACCCCGTCGGCGTCGGCAAGGTCGTCTACCGCGACGACCCCCGCGTCACCGCCCCCGGCCGTCTCCTCCGCCGCACCTCCCTCGACGAGGTCCCGAACCTGGTCAACGTCCTCCGCGGCGAGATGGCGATCGTCGGCCCCCGCCCGACGATCCCGGCTCAAGTCGAGTCCTACACGCCCCATCAGAAACGCCGCCACGAGGTGCTGCCGGGGATAACCGGCTGGGCCCAGGTCAAAGGCCGCGCCGGCATCCCCTGGGAGGAGCGGATCGAGCTCGACGTCTGGTACGTCGACCACCGCACCCTCGCCCTCGACCTCCGCATCCTCGCCAAGACCGTCTGGCTCGTCCTCACTGCCCAAGGCTTGGCGCCCGACTGAGGTTGATGGGCCTATTTCCCTCCATATAGGCGTATTTCCGGCCCGTCAACCTGAAGTAGGGTTCGTGCGGTGACCACCGATCGCCCGAAGGTGACCCTGCGCCCGTTCCGACCCGAGGACGCGCCTGCCGTGCATCGCTGGTTCAACAACCCGGAGGCGACGAGGACGTTGATGGAGCAGCGCGACGAGTTCACGATGGAGCAGGCCGAGGCCTGGGCGCGGCGGGCGATGGACGACTCCGGGGAGGACCGCAAGTTCGCGATCGAAGTCGAGGGCTACGGGGAGCCGGTCGGCTTCACCGCTCTCTACGGGCTCTTCCGCCAGACCGCTCCCGAGCTCGGGGCGCTGATCGGCGACGACGTGCGCGGCAAGGGCGTCGGCCGCCGGGCCGAGGCGCTGACGATCGCCAAAGCCTTCGACGAGTACGGCGCCCACCGCGTCTACGGTCGCATCCCCGCCCGCAACGAGGTCGCGAAGAAAACCGTCGCCGGCCTCGGTTGGAAGCACGAGGGGACGATGCGCGCCCACCTCGCCCGTGACGGCGCCCCGCCCGACGACTGCGAGGTCTGGGGCGTGCTGCCCGACGAGTTCCGCGCCGCCGCCGCGGGCCTGCTCGATTGAGCGCCAGAGCCGAACTGATCGGCGACCGCGGCGC
>DASZDI010000415.1:0-2167 GCA_035942135.1 Solirubrobacterales bacterium
TGGCGATTACCGAAGCTAGCTTTGTCGGCTGATGCCTTTCCATCTCGGCTTGCTCTTTCTTGAGGATGCCTAAGCGGATTGCCTCGCCGCCGATCCAGGGGAAAGGCTCGGTGGGGATGCCGGGAGACTTGGGGTTGACGAAGGCTATGTGGGTGTGGTCGTCGTCTCTGCCTAGGGACAGGGAGGCGAGGGTGCGGCCAACCATGTTGGAGGGGCCGACGCCGTTGCCGGTGTAGCCAGCCGCCACCCAGGCGCGGGCGGCGGGGAGGGTGCGGATCGAGGGGAGGTGGGTCGGGGAGGCGTCGATGGGGCCGCCCCAGGCGTGGGTGATGCGGCGGCCTCGCAGCTGGGGGAAGTAGTCGTAGAGGTGCTCGGTCGCGGCGGCGACAACCGCGGGGTCGACCTCGGCGCGGCCCTTCGTCCTCGCGCCCATCGCGATGCGGCCTCCGCCCCAGCCGAAGGCGATGCGGCCGTCTGGGGTGGTGCGGAAGTAGTGGAGCAGGGCGCGGGAGTCGGTGATGCACTCGCCTCCCGTCCAGCCGATCTGCTCGAGCACGTCGGGGACCGGCTCAGTGAGCACTATGTGGGAGGAGGCGACGGTGAGGCGGCTGCGCAGGGGGCCGCGGCGGCTCTTGGCGGCGCTGCCGATCGCCAGGACTCCGCGGGTCGCTCGAACCGATCCTGCCTCGGTCTGCGCTTCGACACCGTCGCCGGCCTCGCGGAACGCGCGCACCGGCGAGGACTCGTAGATCTCCACCCCCGCCGCCAGCAGCTTCTCGCGGAGGCCCAACGCCAGACGCGCCGGTTGCACGGTCGCCGAGGTCGGGGACACGGCGCCGGCGCGGAAGGCCGGGGACTTGCAGCGTTCGGCGACCTCGGCCTCGCTCAGGGTCCGCAGCATCTCCGGGACGCCGAGCTCGCGGCAGGCCTCTACGGCGCGTGCCCAGGCGCCGTCGTGCGCCGCTGCCGTCGACACCTGCACGTAGCCCGCCGGACGGAACCAAGCGTCGACCTCCTGCTCCCGGCAGAAGCCCTCGATCCGCTCCACCGCCTGCTGCGCCGCGTGCGCGGTCGCCAGCGCTCCCTCGTCCCCCCAGCGGTCGCGCATCGACGCCAGGGAGAACCACATCGCGTTGCAGAAGCCGCCGTTGCGGCCGCTCGGGCCGTGGCCGCAGAGCGGTTCGGACTCGAGCAGGACGATTCGCGCCTCGGGCTCCAGCTGCCGCGCGTACCAGGCGGTCCACATCCCCGTGTAGCCGCCGCCGACTATGAGGATGTCCGCCTCGCGGTCGCCGGCGAGCGGCGCGGTCGGCGCCGCCTCTCCCGCCTCCTCGATCCAGTAGCCAAGGCGCGTGTGCTTCATCTCTGCAGTCTCCAGCACGGCCGCGCTCGGGACTGTCCAAAGATCGGCCGCGGAATTGTCCAGGGGCACTCGGCCGGGTCCGTAGACTCGAACCGATGTCAGGAGGCCAGGACTCCACTCCTTACGTCGACGCCCTGCTGGCCTACGCGAAGCTCGACCCCGCCCGCTTCCAGGTCCCCGGCCACAAGGGCGGCCTCGGCGCCGATCCGGCGATGGTCGACCTGGTCGGCGAGGTGGGGCTGCGCAACGACATCCCCTCGGTGACGGAGGGGGTCGACATCGGCCCCGAACCGACTCCCTTTCAGCAGGCGCAGCAGCTCGCCGCCGAGGCCTGGGGCGCCGGGCGCACCTGGTTCCTGATCAACGGGGCCTCGCAGGGCAACCACGCCGCCTGCATGGCGCTCGCCCACGGCGGCAACCGGGTCGTCGTCCAGCGCAACGTCCACTCCTCGGTGATCGACGGCCTCGTCCTGAGCGGGATGCGGCCGACCTTCGTCGCCCCGGAGCTCGACCCGGAGCTGGGGATCGCCCACGGCCTCACCCCGGGCTCGCTGGCGGCGGCGCTCGACGAGACCCCGGGAGCGGTGGCGGCGATGGTCGTCTCGCCGACCTACTTCGGCGCCTGCGCCGACGTCGCCGGCCTGGCCGAGGTGGCGCACTCGCGCGGCGTGCCGCTGGTCGTCGACGAGGCCTGGGGCGCCCACCTCCACTTCCACCCCGACCTGCCCCCGGACGCGCTCACCTCCGGCGCCGACCTCGTCACCTCCTCGACCCACAAGATCGTCGGCAGCCTCACCCAGGCGG
>DASZDI010000416.1:0-4372 GCA_035942135.1 Solirubrobacterales bacterium
CCCGAGGGACGTATCGGCGGGCCAGGCGAGGACCTCGCCGACCGCCCGCTGGTAGGCGGAGACGGCGAACATGACCACCGAGGTGCCGACGGCGATCGCCGCGAGCAGGCGGTGGGCATGGGAGCGAACGGCGGTGACGATCAGGAAGAGCGCGACCCCGAGGGAGAGGGCGATCAGGAAGGGCCAGCCCCACTGCTCCCAGGCGCTGCCGGCGAGCTGTTCGCCGAGGACCGAGCCGTCGACGACGCGCTGCAGGTAGGCGGTGCCGATCTTCTCGCTCCAGAAGGGGTCGATCGTGCTTTCCTCGCTGAGCGCGGTGACCGGCAGCTGGATCGCCACGACGAGCGCGAAGGCGCCGGCGATCAGGGCGTCGCGCCGGTCCCGGGCGGCGAGGCCGCGCAGCAGGGCGAGGGGGGCGAAGAAGAAGATGCCGGGGTTGCTGAGCCCGGTGACGAGGATGAAGAGGCCGCCGAGGGCCGCGCCCCAGGTCGTCGCCGGGCGCCAGAGCAGCAGCCAGAAGCAGGCGAAGAGCATGTACCAGGAGGCGTAGGTCCCGGAGACGACCGCCTCCAGGCCGGCGACGGGGCAGAGGACCGTCAGGGCGACGAGCAGCCCGCGGAGGAAGGGGCTGCGGATGTGGCCGGCGGCGGCGAACCAGACGACGAGCCCGCTGAGGGCGATGACGAGGCAGCTGGTCAGCGCCACTGCCGCGGCGGCGTCGGGCAGCGGCACCGCCGCGCCCACCTCGGCGACCAGGCGTTGGACGAGGACGAGGTAGCCGGCGTAGGGCGAGACGAGGGCGTCGAGGAAGCCTCGGTCCTGGGCGTCGGCGAGGAAGATCGGCCCGTCCTCGGCCCAGAGCGAGTCGAGCGCCTCTCCCGGCCCCACCCGGAAGAGCTGGAGGACGGTCGCGAGGGCGAGGAAGGCGACCAGGAGGACGGCCCCTTCGCCGCGGCCGAAGCGCCGGCGGTCCTCGCTCGGCCTGAAGAGGGAGCGATCGAGGTCGCCCCGCAGCCGCTCGATCGTGCCGCGCATCGCGGGCACCATAGTGTTCGGTCGGTGAACCGGGAGCGCACGGTCGCGGTGGTCGTCCCGAGCTGGAACTCGCTCGACCTGCTGCCGCGCTGCCTCGGCTCGCTGCGGGAGCAGGGGGTGGAGGTGGAGGCCCTCGTCGTCGACAACGGCTCCACCGACGGCACCGTCGCCTACCTCGAGCGCGAGGGGGTGCCGCACGTGGCGCTGCCGCGCAACACCGGCTTCGCGGCGGCGGTCAACCTCGGCGCGGCGCGCGTCTCGGCGCCGACGATCCTGGTCCTCAACGCCGACGCGGTGCTGGAGCCGGGGGCGCTGCGGGCGCTGCTCGACGCGCTCGAGGCCGACGGCTCGCTGGCCGGCGTGCAGCCGCGGATCCTGCAGCTCGAGGAGGGCGCCGCGACGGACCTCGCCACCGCCCGCCTCTACAGCGTCGGCCAGCGGCTGAGCCGGGACGGCAGGGCCTTCGAGACGGGCGCGGGGGAGGCGCAGGGGCCGGACGCCGAGCGCCCGCGCGAGGTCTTCGGCGTCTGCGGCGCCGCCTGCCTGCTGCGCCGGGAGCTGTTCGACGAGCTCGGCGGCTACGACGAGCGCTACTTCGCCTTCTACGAGGACGTCGACCTCAACCTGCGGGCGCGAATCGCCGGCCGCCGCTTCGCCTACGTCCCCGAGGCGGTCGTCTGGCACCTCGGCAACGCCTCCTGGACGGCGGAGGCGCCGCGGCCGAGCGCCTGGAACGCGCGGCTGGTCGCCCGCAACCGCGTCGCCACCCAGCTCAAGTTCATGCCGGTCCGGGCGCTGCCGTCGATCCTCCTCGTCGAGGCCGGCGCCCTGCTCAAGGCCGCTCGGGAGCGCCGCTTCGGCGCCACCCTGCGCGGCAAGCTCGAAGGCCTGGGCCTGCTGCCGGCGATGCTGCGGGAGCGGCGGCGGCTGCGCCGGGAGGGGGACCCGGCGCGGGCGCGGGAGTGGCTCGGCCGGTGAGGCCGCGGTGCGGATCGACCCTTGAAATCGCGAGGCTCAGCGCCGCGGACCCGTTCAGGCGCGCCGGCGGCGGCGCCGGGCCAGAGCCTCGCGGGCGCTGATGTCGAGCAGGGGCGCGCCGTCGGTGTCGCGTTGCTCCAAGCCAGCCGCGTCGCGCCAGCCGAGGAGGCGGCCCCTGAGGCCGGCGGCGGTGCGGTCGCGCAGGATCTGACCGGCGCAGAGGACACCCTCGGTAGCGAGCGCCCGCGCCGCCAGCCGCGGGTTCCGCGCCACCCCGTAGCGGCGCAGCATGTAGCCGCGGCTCCAGCCGGTCCAGGCGTACTTGCGGGCGCTGGCGGCGCCGAGGCTGGCCGAGTAGGCGTGCAGCGCCCGGGCCTCGGGGGCGAGCCGACAGCGGCCGCCCGCGGCGGCGATCCGCAGGGCCAGGTCGAGGTCCTCGTAGTAGAGGAAGATCCGCTCGTCGAAGCCGCCGACCGCCTCCAGCGCGGCGCGGCGGTAGAGGGCGGCGCCGCCGGTCGGGCCGAGCGGGTCCGGGGCGCCCATCGCCGCGCCGAGCGGCTCCCCGTGCAGGTGGTCGAAGCCCATCAGGGTGGCGTCGGCGACGACCCCGGCGGAGTCGATCAGCTCCGGCGCCCGTTCCTGGACCAGCACCCCGGCGACCGTCTCGACCCCCTCGCCGAGCCCGTCCAGCAGCGCCTCGACGAAGCGCGGCTCCGGCTCGGCGTCGTTGTTGAGCAGGATCACCGGGTCGGCGGGGCGCTCGGCGACGGCGCGGTTGATTGCCGGCCCGAAGCCGAGGTTGCCCCCCATCTCCAGCACCGCCACCTCCGGCAACTCCCGCCGCGCCAGCTCGACCGAGTCGTCAGAGGAGCCGTTGTCGACGAGGACGACGTCCACGGGCCGGGTCTGCTCGCCGAGCCCGCGCAGGGTCCGACCGAGCTGGGCGGCCCCGTTGAAGTTTGGGATGTAAACGGCCGGTCGCACGCTCTTTTCGCCGCGCAGTAGGGTTGCAGCCTCGCATGGAGCCCTTGAAGGGATTGATTCTCTCCGGTGGCGCCGGCACCCGCCTGCGCCCCATCACCCACACCTCGGCGAAGCAGCTCGTGCCCGTCGCCAACAAGCCCGTGCTCTTCTACGGGATCGAGGCGCTGGTCGACGCGGGGGTGAAGGAGATCGGGATCATCATCGCCCCGGAGACCGGCGACGAGATCCGCGAAGCGGCCGGCGACGGCTCCCGGTTCGGCGCCGAGATCACCTACATCGTCCAGGACAAGCCCGCCGGCCTCGCCCACGCGGTGCTGACCGCGGAGGACTTCATCGGCGGCTCGCCCTTCGTCATGTACCTCGGCGACAACCTCCTCCGCGACGGCCTCCGCAACCTCGTCTCCACCTTCACCGAGCACGAACCGGACACCTTGATCCTGCTGACCCCGGTCGACGACCCGCAGTCCTACGGCGTCGCCGAGCTCGACGGCGAGAAGATCGTCCGCCTGATCGAGAAGCCGAAAGACCCGCCCTCGAACCTCGCCCTGGTCGGCGTCTACCTGTTCAGCAACCTGATCTTCGAGGCGGCCCGCTCGCTGGAGCCCTCCTGGCGCGGTGAGCTCGAGATCACCGAGGCGATCGACAAGCTGATCGACGACGGCCGCAACGTCCGCTCCGAGGTCGTGCGCGGCTGGTGGAAGGACACCGGCCAGCTCGCCGACATGCTCGAGGCCAACCGCCTGGTCCTGGAGGAGCTGGTGACCGAGATCGAGGGCGAGGTCGACGAGGCCTCCAAGGTCGAGGGCCGTCTGGTGCTCGGCCCCGGCGCCAAGCTGGAGCGCTCGGTCGTCCGCGGCCCCGCCGTGATCGGCGCCGGCGCCCACGTCGAGGACGCCTACATCGGCCCCTACACCTCGATCGGCGACGGCGTCCACGTGCGCCGCTCCGAAGTCGAGAACTCGATCGTCCTCTCCGGCTCCGTGGTCGAGGACCTCGGCACGCGGATGGAGGCGAGCCTGCTCGGCAAGGAAGTGAAGCTGACCCGCAGCGAGGGGATGCCGAAGACCCTGCGGCTGCTGGTCGGCGACCGGTCCGAGATCAAACTCGTCTAGTGGGCTGGGGCCCGAGCGTTCGCGGGGCCTGGGCTGCCTTCTGGCCCAGCCGCCTGGTCGTCTTCGGCGTCGCCGTCTGGGTCACGGTCTCGGGCTTCATCCCCGAGGTCGTCGCCGAGTCCACCTCTCTCTCCCACCCCTTCGCCGCCTGGCCGGCGCAGAACCTGTTCGACCTTGTCTTCTCGCCGCTGGCGAAGTGGGACACCCAGCACTACCTGGGAATCGCCTACGACGGCTACGTCGAAAGCTACGAAGGCCTCCCC
>DASZDI010000417.1:0-4067 GCA_035942135.1 Solirubrobacterales bacterium
CCCTGGACCCGGCCGACCAGCCGCGCCTCGCGCCGCGGGCCGGCGAGGAAGGCCGCGGCGTCGGGGACTTCGACCGCCAGCTCCAGCTCGCCCAGCGGGCCGGCGTGCCACTCGCGCCACCAGACGCGGACGCCGGGCTCCTCCATCCGCGTCGCCGCCGGCGTCAGCGCGACGCCGCCCTCGCGGTCCGCCGCGCCGAGGTACCGCCAGGCGTCGTCGTACCCCATCGCGACCAGCGTCGCCGCGTCGATCCGCCCCATGAAGAAGTCGGGATCCAGCGGCAGCGGGTGCCGCGGCTTGACGACGTGGACGACCACCGGCCGCTCCTGCCCGTAGGGGGAGTGCCCGGCGACGATCGCCTCGTTCAGCTCGCGGATGCGGTCGAGCTCCTCGAAGAGGACCCCGTTGGCGCTCTGCTCGATCATGTGTACGTACTGCGAGAACGGGCCGTCGCGGTAGGCGGGGGTGTTGCCGATGCACCACAGCACCCACAGCTCCTCGGCGCCGCGCTTGACGGCCTCGATCAGGTTGGCGTCCTTGATCCAGACCGCGTCGAGGTAGGGGGAGCCGCCGCGCCGCACCGCGGGCATCAGCACCGGCAGGGAGATCCCGGCGACGAGCGCCTCGCGGTCGACCTCGCGGTGCCCGATCGCCTCGTTGACCTTGGCGGCGTGGTTGCAGGCGTTGAAGGTCGCCTCGATCCCCTCGGCGGCGCGGATCGCCTCGACGTCGATGCCGAGGTGCGGGAAGACGCTGCGCTCGATCCCGCGGGCGCCGCCGAGCCCGGGCAGGCGGGGCGCCCGCAGGTAGTCGCGCAGCCGCAGCGGCGCGGCGAAGTTCCGCACCTCCAGGGTCCGCCAGCGCTCGGCCATCTCGCGCGGCGAGCGGCCCGACATCAGCATCGCCAGGTTGATCGTGCCGCCCGAGGTGCCGTCGGCGTGGGCGAAGGCGAGCCCCGCCTCCTCGAACGCGCAGAGCACCCCCGCCTGCCAGGCGACCCGCATGCCGCCGCCGGCCAGGACCAGCGACCGGCGCGGCGCCTCGGGCGCGGCCGGGCCCGCGGCCAGGGAGGGGGTGTGGGCGGCGGTCAACGCAAACCGCGGCTCAGCGGATCCGCCGCCAGTACTCGGCCGCGAGCAGCCCGGAGAGCAGGTCGAAGAAGGCGACCCCGAGGGCGATCGGCGAGAACACCCGCCGCTTCACCCCGATCGCGACGGCGACGAAGGCGCCGATCTTCTGCAGCGCCGCCCAGAAGACGATCACCGGGTCGCGCGCCGGTCGCAGCAGCGCGTTGAGGAGCCCGCCGCCGACGACGAACATGAACATCCCGATCGTCCCGAAGAGGTGCCTCGAGGTGGCGTCCTCCTCGGCCGCCAGCGTCCGCAGCAGCCGCCGCGGCGCCAGGGCCTGGACCCCGCCGGAGACCAGGGTCAGGCCGGAGATCGCGATCAGGGCGCGGCGGATCAGCCAGGTCGGCATCTCAGGCCGCCTTCAGCACGAAGTAGAGGGCGATCGCGATCCACTGCACCGTCCACAGCAGGGTGCGGATCACGTTCAGCCGCATCCACTTGCCGAGCAGGTGGTGGAGCCGGCCTTCGTCCTCGACCCCGGCCTTCAGCTCCTTGTTGTAGGGGAAGATGAAGGCGAACGTCAGCACCGTCGCGGCGACCACCGCGGCCAGGTAGAGGACCGGGGACCAGAGGTACCCGCTGTCGGCCTCGCCGACGATCAGCGCCACCGCCGCGACGACCATCGCGATCGTCATGTAGGTGAAGAAGCTGGTGGCGTGCTTGACCGGCTCGATGAACGGCAGCTCGTAGGTCCGCGGGGTCAGCCGCGGGGCGATCGGGAACGAGAACAGGACCAGCGACCAGCCCGTCCCCAGGTACATCGAGGCGAAGAGCAGCATCGCCGCCGCGACGATCACGTTTGCGGTCTCGCTCATCGCTTCGGGGCCGGCGGCCACTCTTGGCCCTGGCCGAGGTCGACGACGCTCTCCAGCCCCTCCGGGACCTCGGTGGGCGGCTGGTCGTAGTGCAGGAACCAGGACTCGACGTGGTCGTCGAGCACCCCGGCCGTCTCCGGGAACCAGCCCGTGAACAGCGGCCGCTTGCCGATCCCGAGCTGCTTCAGCGGCGCCACCCGCGGGTGGTCGCCGATCGTCAGCCGGGCCGAGCGGCTGAACGGGAAGTTGAAGCCCGCCCTGCCGCGGAAGTAGATGTAGGACTTCATCAGCATGCCGCGGAAGGCGCAGTAGTTGACCGCGGCGGCGGCGACGGGGAGGCCGGCGTAGCGCGGCCGGTCGACCTCGATCCGCACCGCCAGCTGCCCGTCGAGGTCGTACTGGCTGGAGACGGTGCGGTCGCCGATCACGAAGTCGAGGCTCGCCTGGTGCTTCGGCATCCCCCAGATGCCCTTGCCGCCCTTGACCGAGACTTCGGTGCTGACCGGCAGGTCGACCACGTACTGGCCGGTCCCGTAGCGGCCGCGGAAGAGGGCCGGCAGGAGCGCCGGGCCGGGCCGCTCGCCGTGGGTGCAGGCGATCGCGATCGAGTACTCGACGTAGCGCCCGATGTCGGTCGCTTCGTAGTTGAGGACGGTGACGACGAGGGCGCCGCGGTTGCCCCAGAGCCGCAGCGGGTGGACTTCGTCGCCGGGGATCGCCTCCACCGCCTTGGCGTAGTCGAGCGGGAAGATCGCCATCAGCGCCGGCGAGTGTTCGGAGTTGACCGGGAGGTCGAAGGGGATGCCGTCGACCAATGCGTGGCGCCCCTCCTGTTCCTCCAGCCGTTTCGGGATCTTCACGCTGCGGTTCCTTTCTCGAGCTCGTCGACGATGACCGGGAAGATGTCCTCGGCCGCCCGCTGTCCCATGAAGACGTCGAGGTGGCCGTAACCGGGGAAGTAGTGGGCGCTGTGGCGGCCCGGCTGATGGCGCTCGAACCACTGGTGGGTGCGGTGCTGGCTCTCCGGCAGGAAGCAGTTGTTGGCCTCGCCGGCGAGGAAGGCGAAGCGGGCGTCGGTCTGCGGCGGCTGCGCGACGAAGCTCTCGGGCAGCTCCGGGCGGTCGTCGACCGCGATCAGGTGCCCGGCCTCGACGCAGGCGCGGATCTGCTCGAAGAAGGTCAGCGGCACGTCGGCGAACTCGCGCTTCAGCCACTCGTGGGTCTCGGGGTTGAGGTTCTCGTGGCGCCAGAGGGTCGGGAAGCCGATCCCGTAGGTGAAGCTGGCGAGGCGGCAGACCTGGTTGTCGCACTCGTGGTGGGTGGCGAGGACGAAGGCGTGCAGCAGCTTCGGCAGCACCCAGGGGGCGCCGCTGACGCCCCACTGCGGGTTGAGGTGGCCGAGCACGCGGGCCGCGGGCGGGATCGCGAACCGCAGCTTCGCCTTGGCGAAGCGGGGGACGACGGGGTGGAGGGTGACGGCGTTGGCGACGACCGTCTTCACCTCCGGCACCAGCCCGGCGACGGCGGCCATCATGAAGCTGGTCGAGCCCTGGCAGTGGATCACCGCCTGGAGCTCGTCGCTGCCGGTCTCCTCGACCACCTTCCGCACCGCCCGCGGGTGGTCGAGCACCGCCGCCTGGTCGAGCGTCCACCGGTTGTGGGGGATGTCGATGCTGGCCCGCCAGTTCTCCAGCCAGACGTCGTAGCCGCGCTCGACGAGGACGTCGACCAGGTTCGCTTCGGTCGGCGCCCGGTAGATGTTGGCCCGCACCCCGGCGCCGTGGACCAGCAGCACCGGCCCCTTCGCGGGGGCGTGCCTGCCGGTGACGTGGACCAGGTTGCACTCGAGCCCGTCCGCCGCGGTGAAGGGGACGACCTCTTCGCGCTGCTCGACCGCGCTCAACCCTCGCCCTTCGCCCCCGGCCCGTAGACCTCCCAGAGGTTGCCCGCGAAGAGGGCGCCGAACCTCGCCACCGCGTCCAGCCGCCCGTTCGGGACGGTGTCGAAGGTGGTCATCTGCTTGACGAAGTCGAGCGGCTCGATGTGGAGGATGCCGGCGGCGATCTTCTCCGCCGTCTCGTCCTGCTCGGGGCCGACGTGCCCGGCCAGCAGGCGCGTGTAG
>DASZDI010000418.1:0-5227 GCA_035942135.1 Solirubrobacterales bacterium
CCCCCCAGCTAGGCCCTGATCCGCGCCTCCTCAAGGTCCAGGTCCCGCTCGATCTGGCGCAGCGTCTGGTGGCGCAGCCGCCCCGCCCCGCTCAGCGCCAGCAGCTCCTCGCGCTCGATCCCGATCAGCTCGCGACGCAGCTCTCCGTAGTCGGCGAGGCGCTGCTCGCGGGCGGCGACGTCGGGGTCCTCGCCGCCGAGCACCGCCTGGCACATGCGGAAGCGGGCGCGGTAGAGGTCGCGCAGGCGCTTCAGCTGCGCCTCGGCGGCACGGTCCTCGTCTTCGATCTCGTCGAGGCGGTCGAGCGCCGACTGCGCCGCCTCCATCCGCGCCACCGCCTCTTCGTCGGACCAGCGCCGCGGCTCCTCCAGCCCCAGGGCGCGGACGATGAACGGCAGCGAGAGGCCCTGGCCGACGATCGTGATGACGATCAGGGCGAAGGTGAGGAAGATGATCTGCGGCCGGCCGTCGATGCTGAGCGGCACCGCCAGTGCCGCGGCGAGGGAGACGGCGCCGCGCATGCCGCTCCAGCCGACGGTGAAGCGCTGGCCGGCGGTCTCGCCCGCATCCCCGCGCATCGCGAAGACGAAAGCGACGCGGACGGCGATCGAGGCCACCGCGATCGCCGCCGCCGGCAGCAGCAGCTCGGCGACGCCGGAGTCGGCCTGCTCGAGCGTGTCGACCACCTCGGGCAGCTGCAGGCCGAGAAGGACGAAGAGGGTGATCTCGAGCCCGAAGACGAGCACGTTCCAGAAGGCGACGGCGCTGAGGCGGACGTCGGCGTCGAGCGAGCGGGGGGAGCGGTAGCCGCCGTAGAGGCCGGCGACGACAGCGGCGAGGATGCCGGAGACGTGGAGCTCCTCGGCGCCGATGTAGGCGCCGTAGGCGGTGAGGACGGAGAGCATGATCGCCAGGTCGGCCTCGCTCTGGCGGCGGATCACGAGGTCGGAGAGGAAGCCGACCGCGAGCCCGACGACGATCCCGCCGGCGGCGCCGCCGACGAACTCCAGCGCCGCGCCGCCGAGGCTGAAGGCGCCGCCGGCGGCGACCCCGACGGCGATCCGGTAGAGGACCAGGGCGGTGCCGTCGTTGATCATCGACTCCCCCTCGACCAGCAGCCGCACCCGCTCCGGGGCGCCGAGGCGCCGGAAGATCGCCGTCGCGGCGGGGGCGTCGGTGGGGGAGAGGGCGGCGCCGAGGATCGCCGCCTCGGCCCAGCTCAGCTCCGGCACCAGCGCGTGGGCGACGACGGCGATGACGGCGGCGGTGACGAAGACCAGCGCGACCGACATCAGCCCCAGCGGCCGCATCACCGCCCGCAGCTCCTGCGGCGAGGTGCGCCAGCCCGCCGCGTAGACGAGCGGCGGCAGGAAGACGAGGAAGATCGTGTCCGGCTCCAGTTCGACGTCCGGCAGCCCCGGCACGAAGGCGATCGCCAGCCCGCCGAGGACGAGGACGATCGGCGCCGGGACCTTGCCGAGCTCGGCGACCCGCACCAGCAGGGCGGCCGCCAGGACGAGGATCAGGATCGACTCGATCTCGTGCACGGGCACATAACATCAGGCGCCCGTGGACGAACTGCTCTCACCCCCGCTGGAGGACCTCGACCACGTCCGCGGCGAGGGCGGCGCGCCGCTGGAGCTGGTCATGTTCGGCGACTTCCAGTGCCCCTTCTGCCTCGGCGCCCAGTCGGTCCTGCGCCGCGTCCGCGACCGCCTCGGCGAGCGCCTGCTGTTCGGCTTCCGCCACCTGCCGATCCCCGAGCGCCATCCGCTGGCGCCGCAAGCCGCCGAGGCGAGCGAGGCAGCCGCCGCCCAGGGCAGCTTCTGGGAGTACCACGACGCCCTCTTCGCGGCCCAGCCGAAGCTCTCCCTGGAGACGATGCTGGAGGTGGGCCGCGACCTCGGCCTCGACGCCGAGCGGATGGCGACTGAGATCGACTCCGGCGCCCACCGCGACCGCATCGCCCGCGACCTCGCCTCGGCCGAGGCCAGCGGCGCCACCGGCACCCCGACCTTCTTCGTCAACGGCGCCCGCCACTTCGGCGCCTACGACGCCTCCTCGCTGGTCGAGGCGCTCGAAGGTACCTAGGTACGTTTGCGTTCCCATGTCTATACTGGTCGGTGCTTGGCTTCTCAGGGGAGATCTAGGGAGATGGGAAAGAGCGGCGCGGCAACGCTGGCGCTCGCGGCGGTGCTGTGCCTTTTTGCATTCCTCCCGGGAGGGGCTCAGGCGGCGACGGGATCGATCTCCGGCACCGTGATGGACGGTCCGCCGGCCGAAGGGCACGTCGATTGCTTTTCATCCGCATCGGAAGCCGAATGCGGCGAAACCGTCTACGACATCAACGGGATCTCCGGAGTCGAAGTCTGCGTCTGGATGCTCGTCGAGGAAGAAGAAGCCGGGTGCGCCGTGACCGACCAGAACGGCGCCTACCTCATCGAGGATCTTGAGCCGGGCGAATACGGGGTCGAATTCTGGGGCAAGCACCTCGGCTACATCCCTCAGTACTACGACGGGCAGAGGGCCTGGTGGGAAGCCGACGCCGTCACCGTCGGGACCGAAGCGGTGACCGGCATCGACGCGGAACTGACCCTCGGTGGCACGATCGAAGGCACGGTCACCCGCTTGTCCGGTGGGGGACCCGTGGAAGAAGCCGAAGTCTGCGCCTGGGACCCGGAGAGCGAATTCTTCGGCGGCTGCACGATGCCGGGCAGCGATGGCGGTTATGTCCTCCGCGGTCTCGACGCGGGCGAATACGTGGTCGAATTCTGGCCCTACGAACCCGACCTGATGGTCCAGTACTTCGACGGCAAGAGAAGCTCGGACGAAGCGGACCTGGTGCCGGTGGCATTGGGGGAAACGCAGACCGGGATCGACGCCGCGCTCGAGGTCGGCGCGACGATCTCCGGGACGGTCAGGGCCGCCGCGAACGGCGCCCCCGTGGAGTGGGTCGAAATCTGCGCCTGGGGAGCGATCAACGAATCCTTCGGCGGCTGCGGCCTCAGCAACGAGGCCGGGAGCTACGCCGTCAGGGGGGTGCCCACCGGCGACTACAAGGTCGAATTCTGGACCGGCGAAAGCGGTACGAACCTGTTCGACCAGTACTGGGACCACAAGGCCGCCTGGAGCGAAGCCGACGTGCTCGGGCTCGTGGCCGGAGAAACTGTGAGCGGGATCAACGCCGACCTGCTGGCTCCGCCGCCGCCCTTCGTCCCGCCCGCGGTTACGCCTCCCGCGGTCACGCCGCCCGCCGCAGCCCCTCGGGCGGCGCCGAAAGCGCCCCAGCGCAAGCGCTGCCGCAAAGGCTTCAAGCGGAAGAAGGTCAAAGGCAGGGTCCGCTGCGTGAAAGTGCGCAAGCACCACCGCAAGCGTCGGCACAACCGGATCGCGCTGCGCGGTCCCGAGGCCGCCGGCCTCACCCGCGCCGCCTACCGCTTCGGTCGTTAGCCGGTCCGACCGCGCCGCTCGTACGGGCGGCAAGGCGGCGAGGCGCGCTAGGTTCGCCCCGATGAAGGCCTTGGTCCAGCGGGTCGGCGAGGCGGCGGTCGACGTCGCGGGCGAGCGGGTGGCGCAGATCGGGCCGGGAATGCTGGTCCTGCTCGGCGTCGGCGTGGGCGACGGGGAGGAGGAGGTCGACCGGCTCGCCGAGAAGGTGCGGAAGCTGCGGGTCTTCGACGACGCGGAGGGGCGGATGAACGAGCCGCTCGGCGAGCGCGAGGTCCTCTGCGTCAGCCAGTTCACCCTCTACGGCGATGCCCGCCGCGGCAACCGCCCCAGCTACACCGGCGCCGCCCGCCCCGAGGTGGCCGAGCCCCTCTACGACCGCTTCTGCGAGGCGCTGGGGGCGAAGAAGGGCGTCTTCGGCGCCCACATGGAGGTCTCGCTGGTCAACGACGGGCCGGTGACGTTGATGCTGGAGGTTTGACGCACCCGACCGGGGGAAGCCGGTCGGGAATGAGGGAGAGAACCGGTCCGCCCCTGTTGCCGTCCCTGCTGATGGGGATCGGCTTCGGCGGCTTCCTCGACGGCATCGTCATGCACCAGATCCTCCAGTGGCACCACCTGCTGACCAGCGAGGGCTGCTGCTCGGCCACCACGGTCGCCGGCCTCGAGGACAACACCCTCGCCGACGGCTTCTTCCACCTCGCCACCTGGCTGGCGGTGATGGCGGGCACGGTCGCCGCGATCCGCGCCTGGCAGCGGGGCGAGCTGGCGCCGCCCTGGCGCTCCCACCTCGGCGGCCTGCTGCTCGGCTGGGGCCTCTTCAACCTCGTCGAGGGCCTGGTCGACCATCAGCTCCTCGGCATCCACCACGTCCGCGACGACCTCGGCGGCCCGCTCGGCTGGGACCTCGGCTTCCTCGCCTTCGGGGCGCTGCTCGCCCTCGCCGGCTGGGCGCTGATCAGGTCGGCCAGGCCCCGCGCGACTACCCCCTGATCGAGCCTTCCACCCGCTCCGACAGAGGCTGCCACGGCGTCCTCGGCTCCGTCTCCGGCATCTCGAAGAAGGTGGAGAAGGCGACGACGGGGATGCCGGGATCGTCCTCCGCGGCGCGACGCTCGGCGCTACCTTCGTGGATGTCGAAGATCCGCTCGAGGGCCTTGTCGTAGACCTCGCTCAGTTCCTTCCACCCCTGCTCGTCGACCCTCAGCGGGACCCTGCTGATGTGCATGTCCGAGCGAGCCGCGAACGTCTGCGCCTCCAAGGCGGTGCTGGCGTTCGAGGTGACCATCGAGAGGATGCGGCGCGAGAACGTGTCCCGCTGCTTGATCGTCAGCTCGGCGAAGTCGTCGTCTCGCAGGTAGGGGCCGATGATCGCTTTGTAGAAGTGCTCGATCGCGCCGCGGGCGGGCCGTTCCTCGACCAGCTCCACGGCCCCCGCCTTGACGAGCTGGTTGACGTGGTAGTTGATGTTCCCGATGTCCTCCCGAAGCTCCACCGCCAGTTCGGCCGGGCTCGCGGTGCGGTCGCAGAGGATCGTCAGGCAGCGGCTCCTCACCGGGTGAGCGACCAGCCCTCCCGGCGTCGTCCCGCGCTTCCTCTTTCCCCTCGTCGCTGACGAGTCCATTCCCAGCCTCCTGTCGACGTTGCCGCGGCCATCGTAGGCCGGCCCGCAAGCGTCGCCAGAGCCTTATGACCCGATCTCTATCAACCGCTGAAGCGGACTTCGGAAATGTTTTGTCTGAGGCGTTCAACAGCTTGATGCAGGTGAACAGTCTTCCTC
>DASZDI010000419.1:0-2677 GCA_035942135.1 Solirubrobacterales bacterium
TTGTGGGACCTCGCCGAGCGGGCGCGGGTAACGATGTTCGGCACCAGCGCCGACTACATCGGCGCCTGCATGAAGGACGGGATCGAGCCCGGCGCCGGCCGCGACCTCGGCGCCCTGCAGGCGATCGGGTCGACCGGCTCCCCCCTCTCCCCGGAGGGCTTCGACTGGATCTACGAGCACGTCGGCGAGGACACCTGGCTCTTTTCGACCAGCGGCGGCACCGACCTCTGCACCGCCTTCGTCGGCGGGGTGGCGACGCTGCCGGTCCACCGCGGTGAGATCCAGGCGCGGGCGCTGGGGGCGGCGGTCGAGGCCTGGAACGAGGACGGCGAGCCGGTGGTCGAAGAGGTCGGCGAGCTGGTCGTCACCGAGCCGATGCCCTCGATGCCGATCCGCTTCTGGGGCGACGAGGACGGCAGCCGCTACCGCGAGAGCTACTTCGAGATGTTCCCCGGCGTCTGGCGCCACGGCGACTGGCTGGAACTGACCGCGCGCGGGACGGCGATCATCTACGGCCGCTCCGACTCGACGATCAACCGCGGCGGCATCCGCATGGGGACGAGCGAGATCTACCGCGCGGTGCTGAGCATCGACGAGATCGTCGATGCCCTGGTGGTCGACGTGCCGCGGCCGGGGACGAACGGCTGGATGCCCCTCTTCGTAGTCATGCGCGAGGGCGCGGAGCTCACCGAGGAGCTGCCGCGGGAGATCGCCCGCCGCGTCCGCGAGCAGTGCTCCCCGCGCCACGTCCCCGACGAGGTCTTCGAGATCGACGAGGTCCCCCGCACCCTCAGCGGCAAGGTGCTGGAGGTCCCGGTGAAGCGGATCCTGATGGGCACGCCGGTGGAGAAGGCGGCCAGCCGCGACTCGCTGGCGAACCCCCGGTCGCTGGATTACTTCGTGGCGATGGCGGCACGGCTCGACGCCTGAGCGGCACGCTCTGCGATCCGCTCCGCAGTCTCCCGCAGCACCGAGAGAACGTGATCGGGCTCATACCTGACCTGCTCATGCGTGAAGCGAAGCGGGACGAGGCCGGCCGCGGTGTGCGCCTGGTCGCGCAGCCGGTCCCGCGCCTGCTCGGCCGGCGTGCGGTGATAGCGCAGCCCATCGGTCTCGACCACGAGGCTGAGGTCGGGCCAATAGAAGTCGACTTCGAACTCGTTAACCCACTGCCCGGTGAGCGGCACCGGCAGCCCTGCCCTTTGCGCCAGCGGCAGGAAGCGCCGTTCCAGCTCCTCCCTGGTGAGCCGGAAGGTGCGACGGTCGAGGATGGTGCGGAGCCGCGCGACGCCCGCCTCCCCCACCCGCAGCTCAAGCGCTTCGCGAAGCCCCGGCGGATGCACGAGGTCGTATTTGTCCGCCTCGTTGATCGCCCGCTCCACCCCACGCCGATCGAGCCGCAGCGCCAGGTCGATCAGCGTCCGGACCGGAGTGGTGGCCGGGATGCCGAACTCGACCGTCATGTCCAGGTCCCGCAGCGAGGGTCTCTGGTGGACCTGGAGGCCCGGGCGACGCCGACGCGAACGGCCGGGCAGGGAGAGCTCGACCAGCCCACGCTTCTCAGGCCCGATCCGCCAGAGCGCCGCAGCGCTGGAATGACTGAGCACAGCGCCGGCGCCGCAAGCGATGACCGCGGCCATCCAACGACCGTGATCGGTGACATGGGGCCGACCGACCGCATACACCCCCCGGTGCAGCGGGTGCAGCCGTCCCGTCTTGATGCGGTGGTAGATCGCTTGGGGCGTGTACCCCACTTCGCGCAACTGCTCGCTGGACACGACCCCGTGCTGATTTAGAGCCAGATTCCACGCCTCCCGCGCCATCCGACCCCGTTCCCTTCGCCGGTCATCGGATGATTGGAGAGTTGACCTCGTCATAGCGAGGTTAAGTCGCCAACCGTGGGAGACTCGCCCCCTTGCCTGGCCTGTTTTCGCGGAGCTTGCGGTTAGACCATGCCGAGGCCGCCGCTGACGCCCAGGGTCTCGCCCGTGACGTAGCTGGCGTCGTCGGAGGCGAGGAAGGCGACTGCGGCGGCGACCTCGTCGGGTTGGCCGAGGCGGCCCATCTGGGTCGAGGAGCGCATCGTCTCGATCACCTTTTCGCCGATCTCGCCGAACTCCATCGCGCCCATCAGCAGCGGCGTCTCGATCGGGCCCGGCGCGATCGCGTTGGCGGTGACGCCGTAGCGGGCGGCCTCGCGGGCGATCGCCTTGGTGAAGCCGATCACGCCCGCCTTGGCGGCGCTGTAGGCGGCCGAGCCCTTGGAGCCGACCCGGCCGGCCTCGGAGGCGATGTTGACGATCCGCCCGTAGCCGCGCTCCTGCATCCCCGGCAGCGCCGCGTGGGTGCAGTTCATGACCCCGCCGAGGTTGATGTCCAACACCTGCTGCCACTGCTCTTGGCTGACGTAGACGAAGAAGCCGAAGTTGTCCATGCCGGCGTTGTTGACGAGGACGTCGAGCTCGCCGGCGGCGTGGACGGCGCTGCGGGCAGCGTCGAGGTCGGTGACGTCGAGCTCGACCGCGTGGCCCGCGATCTCACCCGCCACTTTTTCCGCCCCGGGAAGGTTGAGGTCGGCGACCCAGACCTCGGCACCCTCGGCGGCGAGCCGGGCGGCGGGCGCGGCGCCGATGCCGCTTGCCCCGCCGGTGACCAGCGCTTTGCGTCCCTCGAGCCT
>DASZDI010000420.1:0-1537 GCA_035942135.1 Solirubrobacterales bacterium
GAGCTTGCCGGAGACCTCGACCTTGTAGTCGCGGGTCACCAGCTCGGCCTCGTCCTCGGACGGAGCGGGCGGGGACGCGTCAGTGGGGGCGGTCGTCTTCAGCCACTCCTTGTCTTCCATCAGGTCGCGGCAGGTCTCCCCGCGCGCCCACTGCTCGGTGGCGAGGATCGCCTTGTGGAAGGGGATCAGGGTGGTGAGGCCGCCGGAGTCGTATTCGTCGAGCGCCCGCAGCGCCCGGCGCGTGGCGTGCTCGCGGTCGACGTCCCAGACGATCAGCTTGGCCACCATCGGGTCGTACATCGGCGTCACCTCGGAGCCGGCCTCGACGCCGGAGTCGACGCGGATGCCCGGGCCGGACGGCTCGCGGTAGGAGTCGCCGATCGGCCCCGGCGCGGGCGCGTAGTTCTTGTGCGCCGCCTCGGCGTTGATCCGGCACTCGATCGCGTGGCCGAAGAGCCTGACGTCCTCCTGGGCGATCGAGAGCGGTTCGCCGGCGGCGACGAGGATCTGCTCGCGGACGATGTCGATGCCGGTGACCATCTCGGTCACGCAGTGCTCGACCTGGACGCGGGTGTTCATCTCGAGGAAGAAGTACTCGTCGCCGACCTGCATACCCTCGATCGTCCCGGCGCCGCGGTAGCCGACGGCCGCGGCCGCGTCGGTGGCGATCTTGCCGATCCGCTCGCGCATCTCCTCGTCGACGTGCGGGCCCGGCGCCTCCTCCACGACCTTCTGGTGGCGGCGCTGCAGCGAGCAGTCACGCTCGCCGAGGTGGATCACGTTGCCGTGCGAGTCGGCGAGGACCTGGACCTCGACGTGGCGCGGGTCCTCGAGGTAGCGCTCGACGTAGACGCGCGGGTCGGAGAAGAACTTCTCGCCTTCGCGAGCGGAGCCCTCGAAGGCCTCCTCGAGGTCGTCAGGCGTCATCGCCACGCGGAAGCCCTTGCCGCCCCCGCCGCCGGCGGCCTTGCAGGCGACCGGGTAACCGGCTTCGTCGGCCTGCCTGCGGGCGTCGTCAAGGTCCTTGGCGACCTCGGTCGACCCAGGCACGATCGGCACCCCGGCCTGCTCCATGATCTCGCGAGCCTTCGTCTTCGACCCCATCGCTTCGATCGACTCCGGCGGCGGGCCGATCCAGGTGATCCCGGCCTCGGCGCAGGCGCGCGCCATCTCGGCGTTCTCGGCGAGGAAGCCATAGCCCGGGTGGATCCCTTCCGCCCCGGCCTCCTTCGCGGTCTCGATGATCTTGAGGATGTTGAGGTAGCTCTCAGCCGGGACCGCAGGCCCGATCAGGAACGCCTCGTCGGCCTCGCGCACATGGGGGGCATCGCGATCGATCTCCGAGTAGACGGCAACCGAGACGATGCCCATCTCCTTGAGGGTGCGGGCGACGCGGATCGCGATCTCTCCGCGGTTGGCGATGAGAACCTTCTGGAACACGGCGGCGCAGTCTATTTATTTGGGGCGGCGGAGGTGTCGTGTGGGGCCTCTCCAGACACAGCTCGCTATGGCTCGCTGTTGAGGGTCTGGAGAGGCC
>DASZDI010000421.1:0-3848 GCA_035942135.1 Solirubrobacterales bacterium
TCCGTATCCTCGACAAGGAGCAGATAAACGAGGAGTTCCGCAACCTCACGCTCGACGTGGTCGGCTTCCTCGACCAGGACATCCGCGACTTCCGCCGCTACATCGCAGAGCCCTACGGGATGGTCCTAGTCACCGGCCCCACCGGCTCGGGCAAGACGACCACGCTCTACGCCGCCCTCAACGAGATTCGGAACGAAGAAGACAAGATCATCACGATCGAGGACCCGGTCGAGTACCAGCTCAACGGCATCAGCCAGATCAACGTCAACCGCAAGGCGGGGCTCGACTTCGCCGCCGGGCTGCGCTCGATCCTCCGCGCCGACCCCGACATCGTGATGGTGGGCGAGATCCGCGACGGCGAGACGGCGCGGATCGCGATCGAGGCCGCGCTGACCGGCCACATGATGCTCTCCACCCTTCACACCAACGACGCCCCTGGCGCGATCACGCGCCTGACGAAGATGGGGATCGAGTCCTTCCTCACTGCCTCCTCGGTCGACTGCGTCGTCGCCCAGCGCCTCGCCCGCAAGCTCTGCAGCCACTGCAAGCGGCGGACGGTGGTGCCGCCGGAGGCGCTGGCCGAGGCGGGCCTGCGGGTCGGCGGCGAGGTCGAGGCCTACGAGCCGGTCGGCTGTGCGCGCTGCAACCAGAGCGGCTACCGCGGCCGGGTCGGGATCTACTCGGTGATGAAAATGAGCGAGCGGATCAAAGACATGACCGTCTCCCACGCGGCCGAGGCCGACATCGCCACCGCCGCCCGCGAAGAGGGGATGCTGACCCTGCGCGAGGACGGCCTCGGCAAGGTGCGGAGCGGGCAGACGAGCCTCGAGGAGGTCCTCCGTGTCACCGCCTGAGCGCCCTGTCGATTCCTTGCCGGCCTTGAGATATCGGCCGCGGATGCCGATCTAGTGCCCGATGTCTTCCTTCGACTTCTCAGACGTGCTGCGCCGCATGGTCGAGGTCAACGCCTCTGACGTTCACCTGACCGCCGGCTTCCCTCCCGCGATGCGGGACAAGGGGAAGATCGTCCCGATGGAGGGCTTCCCCGTCCTCAAGCCCCAGGAGACGCGGGAGACCGTCTTCAGCATCCTCAACGACGACCAGCGCAAACGCTTCGAGAACAACAAACAGCTCGACTTCGCCTACGCGATCCCGGGCGTCGCCCGCTTCCGCGTCAACTGCTTCATGCAACGCGGCTCGGTCAGCGCCGCCTTCCGCCTCGTCCCGCAGGACATCCCCGAGCTCGACTCGCTCGGCGTCCCGCAGGTGCTGCGGGAGCTGCTCCAGAAACCGCGCGGCTTCATCCTCGTCACCGGCCCGACCGGCTCCGGCAAGAGCACCACCCTGGCGGCGATGCTCGACGTGATCAACCGCGAGCGCCAGGACCACATCCTCACGATCGAGGACCCGATCGAGTTCCTCCACCAGCACAAGAAGTCGATCGTCAACCAGCGTGAGGTGGGGGCCGACGCCGACGACTTCGCGCTCGGCCTGCGCGCCGCCCTGCGAGAGGACCCCGACGTGATCCTGGTCGGCGAGATGAGGGACCTGGAGACGATCTCCACCGCCCTCACCGCGGCCGAGACCGGGCACCTCGTCTTCGCCACCCTCCACACCCAGTCGACCGCGCAGACCGTCGACCGGATCATCGACGTCTTCCCGCCCCAGCAGCAGGGCCAGGTGCGGACCCAGCTCTCGATCGCCCTGCAGGGGATCGTCACCCAGCAGCTGCTGCCGACCGCCGACGGGATGGGGCGCACCGTCGCCACCGAGGTGCTGGTGCCGACGCCGGCGATCCGCAACCTGATCCGCGAGGGCAAGACGCACCAGATCTACGCCGCTGTGCAGACCTCCGGCGCCGTCGGCATGCAGACGATGGACGCCGACCTGGCGCGGCTCGTCCGCGCCGGCAAGATCACCCGCTCGCTGGCCGAACAGCGGGCCTCGGTCCCGGAGGAGCTCAAGCGCCTGCTCGGCTCGGCGCCGATCGCGCCTCCCGGGATGGGAGGCGGCGGCTACGCCGACCAGGCCGCGGCCCCGGCGCCGCCGTCCTACGTCCAGGGGGGTTAAGCGGTGGCCGGCGGCAGCACCTTCGCCTTCAGGGCCATGGACGTGGCCGGGATCGCCTCCGCCGGCGAGCTGGAGGCCGAGTCCAAGGCGCAGGTCACCGAGCAGCTGCGCCAGCGCGGCCTGATCGTCCTCGACGTCTCCGAGAAGAAGGCGCCGTTCGCGATCGAGAACGTCTTCAAGCGCTGGAAAGGCGTCGACATGCGCGAGCTGGCGGTCTTCTCGCGCCAGTTCGCGACCCTGGTCGCTTCCGGGATGCCGATGCTGCGCACGCTCCACACGCTCGAGGAGCAGACCCAGAACGAGGAGATCAGCGAAGCGGTCGGCAGCCTGCGCGCCGACGTCGAGGCGGGGAGCACGCTGGAGCAGGCGATGGAGCGCCACCCCAGGGTCTTCGATCGGCTCTACCGGGCGATGGTCCGCTCCGGCGAGCAGTCGGGGCGGCTCGAGGAAGCGCTCGACCGCGTCGCCTTCCAGGTGGAGAAAAGCGACGCCCTGCGCCGTCAGGTCAAATCGGCGCTGATGTACCCGGCGCTCGTCTTCATCGTCGCGGTCGTCGTCCTGCTCGCGGTCGTCGCCTTCATCATCCCGATCTTCGTCGGCATCTTCGAAGAGCTGGCAGCGGAAAACCCGCAGGAAGAGTCGGGGCTGCCGCTGCCGACGAAAATCTGCGTCGGCATCTCCGACGCGATCACCGGCTACTGGTTCCTGATCATCCCGACGCTGGTCGTCTCCTTCGTCGCCTTCTTCAAGTGGAAGAAGACCGATCACGGCCGCGCCACCTGGGACCGCTTCCTGCTGCGGATCCCGTTCAAGATCGGCGACGTGATCCAGAAGGTGGCGCTGGCCCGTTGGTCGCGGACCTTCTCCGGCTCCGTCGCCTCCGGCGTGCCGATGCTCCAGTCGATCAAACTGACCGGGGAAACGGCCGGCAACATCGTCGTCGAGCAGGCGATGGAGGACGTCTACTCCTCGGTCAAGCGCGGCGGCTCGATCGCGGCGCCGATCCAGCGGACCGCGATCTTCCCGCCGATGGTCGGCCACATGGTCGCGGTCGGCGAGGAGACCGGCCAGCTCGAGAACATGCTGGGGAAAATCGCCGACTTCTACGAGGCCGAGGTCGACGCCAAGGTGAAGGCGCTGACCGCGCTGATCGAGCCGATCATGATCATGTTCGTCGGCGGCATCGTCGGTTTCATCGTGATCGCGATGTACCTGCCGATCTTCTCCCTGTACGACAAGATCCGCTGAAGCGGTAGTCGGTTTTCGTCAGCTTCGCTGGACGTCCGTCCAGCGAACCGACTTTTCGCCGGACTGCACCCAAATTTCAGGGATCAAGTCTCGGGAGCGGGGGGCCGATGAAGGGCCTGTGATGAATCTGCCAGTGCTTCGGTGCCAAAGGCAAACCCGCTGTGAGGCGGGGGCGCAAAGCCGTAGGGACTCCTTTCGAGTTAGCCGGGCTACCACCGGGGTCGACAGACACCACGTGGCTTCATGCGACGGGGCTCTGGCGCAAACGATTAGGACCATAGGAGGTCACTAATGTTTCTCCAGAATCTCCGGGCCAAAGTAGGCGCCCGGCTCAACGGCGACAGCGAGGCGGGCTTCACGCTCATCGAGCTCCTCGTCGTGATGCTCATCCTCGGAATCCTGGCCGCGATCGCGCTGCCCTCTTTCTTCAACCAGAAAGACAAGGCGTCCGACGCGAAGGCCAAGGCCAACGCTCACTCGGCCCAGGTCGCGATCGAGACCTGCGGCACCGAAAACAACAACACCTACAC
>DASZDI010000422.1:0-10109 GCA_035942135.1 Solirubrobacterales bacterium
TTGACATCCCGAAGAGTTCGAGAGACCCGGCGTTGTTCCCAGGCCTCCAATCGCCCCACTAAAAGTTCCCCCAGCTCAGTCAGAGTTTGAGCCGTGGACGCCCCCGCCTCGGGGCCCAAAATCTGCGCAAGGGCCGCACCCACCGTTACTCCGGAAATACGCACGCCAGAGCGAGCGATCTCAGCCTTCCGGTGGATAAGCGAATCTTCGTCCGACTCTCGTCCTGATGGCGCCACTACTGGAGCTGCTGGCGCACGACCGGCTTGCGCGTCGCTTTGACCTCGTCGAGGCGGCGGACCGGCGTGGTGTACGGAGCGTTCTTGGCGAGGTCGGGGTTGTCCTCGGCCTCGGCGAGGATCTGCTCGACGGCGTCGGCGAAGGCGTCGAGGGTCTCTTTGGCCTCGGTCTCGGTCGGCTCGACCATCAGGGCCTCGTCGACCAGGAGGGGGAAGTAGACGGTCGGGGGGTGGAAGCCGTAGTCGAGGAGGCGCTTGGCGAGGTCGAGGGTCGCTAGGCCGAGGTCTCGCTTCATCGGCTTGCCGGAGAGGACGAACTCGTGCATGCAGTGGCGGTCGAAGGCGATCGGCAGGTGTTTGCCGGCGCGGCCCTCGGCCAGGCGGGCCTTCAGGTAGTTGGCGTTGAGGACCGCCGTCTCGGAGGCCTCGACGAGGCCGTCGCCGCCGAGGCTGAGGATGTAGGCGTAGGAGCGCACGAAGACGCCGAAGTTGCCCTGGAAGCCGCGCAGGCGGCCGATCGACCTGGGGCGCTCGAAGTCGAGGTCGAAGCTGGGGCCGTGGCCGTTGGAGCCCTCGCGGCGCACCACCTGCGGGCGCGGCAGGTAGGGCTCGATCCGGTCAGAGACGGCGATCGGGCCGGCGCCGGGGCCGCCGCCGCCGTGGGGCTGGCTGAAGGACTTGTGGAGATTGACGTGGACGATGTCGAAGCCCATGTCGCCGGGCCGCGAGTGGCCCATCACCGCGTTGAGGTTGGCGCCGTCGTAGTAGAGCGGCCCCCCCGCCTCGTGGATCAGCGAGGCGATCTCGGCGATGTTCTCGTCGAAGACCCCGAGCGTGTTGGGGTTGGTCAGCATCAGGCAGGCGACCTCGTCGGCGTTCTCGGCCAGCTTCGCCCGCAGGTCGTCCATCTCCACCCCGCCGCGCTCGTTCGTCGCGACTTTGACCACCTCGTAGCCCGACATCGTCACCGAGGCCGGGTTGGTGCCGTGGGAGGTGTCGGGCGCCAGCACCTTGGTCCGCTCTTCGCCGCGGTCGGCGTGGTAGGCGCGGGTCAGCAGCAGGCCGGCGAGCTCGCCGTGGGAGCCGGCCGAGGGCTGGAGGCTGACGTGCGGCAGGCCGCAGATCTCGCTCAGCGACTCCTGCAGCAGCCACATCAGCTCCAGTGCGCCCTGGGCGCGGCGCGGGTCCTGGGCCGGGTGCAGGCGAGCATGGCCGGGCAGCGCCGCGACCCGCTCGTTGAGGCGCGGGTTGTGCTTCATCGTGCAGGAGCCGAGCGGGTAGAAGCCGGTGTCGAGGTCGAAGTTGCGGCGCGAGAGCCGGTTGTAGTGGCGGATGATCTCCGGCTCGGAGATCTCCGGCAGCCGCGGCGGCTCCGCGCGCAGGAGCTTCTCCGGGATCAGCTCGGCGAGCGGCTTCTCCGGCACGCCCGCGTCCGGCAGCGCCGCGGCGCGGCGGCCGGCCTTCGACTTCTCGAAGATCGTCTGCGCCTTTTCGGCCTGCATCGGGGTCTGGGTCAGCGCCATCAGGCAGCGCCTCCGCCGATCGGCGCTTTTGCGTCCTCCTGGTTGACAAACCCGCCATGCCCGTCCACGGCTCCGCGCTCGGCGGCGATCGCGGCGTCCAGCGCCTCGGCCAGCTCGTCGATCTGCTCCTTCGTGCGGCGCTCGGTGATCGCGACGAGGAGGCCGTCCTCGAACTCGGGGTAGTCGCGGCCGAGCGGGTAGCCGGCGGCGATCCCGCGCTCGGCGCAGCGGTCGAGGACCGCGCCCACCGGCGCCTCCAGCCGCACCGCGAACTCGCGCGCGACCGGTGCGGTGTGCAGCAGCTCGACCCCACTCACCGCCGCCAGGCGCTCGCGCGCGTAGGCGGTCCGGCGCACCAGCAGCTCGCCGAGCTCACGGAAGCCGTGGCGGCCCAGCCAGGCGAGGTGGACCATCGCCCCGAGCGCGTTCAGGGCCTGGGCGGTGCAGATGTTGTTGGTCGCTTTCTCGCGGCGGATGTGCTGCTCGCGCGTCTGCAGCGCCAAGACGAAGCCGCGGCGGCCGTCGACGTCCTCGGTCTCGCCGGCGATCCGGCCCGGCATGCGGCGGATCTGCTCCTCGCTCGCGCAGAAGAAACCGAACGAGGGGCCGCCGAAGTCGAGGCGGTTGCCGAGCGGCTGGCCCTCGCCGAGGGCGATGTCGGCGCCGCACTCTCCGGGCGGCTTGAGGATGCCCAACGTCATCGGGTCGCAGGCGACGATCAGCAACGCCCCGTGCTCCTTCGCCGCGGCGCCGAGCGCCTCGACGTCCTCGACCGCGCCGAGGAAGTTGGGGCTCTGGAGGAAGACCGCGGCGGTGTCGCCGTCGACCGCCTCGGCCAGCGCGGCGGCGTCGGTGACCCCGCCCTCGAGCCCGACCTCGACCACCTCGGCCTCGTAGCCGACCGAGTAGGTGGCGAGGGTCTCGCGGCTGTGCGGGTGGACGCCGCGGGAGACGACGAAGCGGCGGCGCTTGGTCGCCCCGATCGCCAGGTACCCGGCCGAGGCCAGCGCCGAGGGCCCCTCGTAGAGGCCGGCGTTGGAGACCGGCAGCCCGGTCAGCTCCGACATCGCCGTCTGGAACTCGAACATCACCTGCAGGCCGCCCTGCGAGATCTCCGGCTGGTAGGGCGTGTACGGCGTCAGGAACTCGCTGCGCGAGGTGATCGCGTCGACGATCGCCGGCACGTAGTGGTCGTACATCCCGGCGCCGACGAAGCAGACCTGCTCTTCGGCGTCGGCGTTGCGCTCGGCCAGCGCCGCCAGCCGCTCGTAGACCTCGGCCTCGCTCATCCCGTCCGGGAGCGCTAGCGGCCGGCCCAGGCGCAGGGGCTCGGGGATCTGCTCGAAGAGCTCGGCCGCGGAGCCGACGCCGATCGCGTCGAGCATCTCCCGGCGGTCGTCAGGGGTGGCGGCGGTGTAGCGGGTCACCTGGTTAAGGCTAGGGAAACGGGAGGCCGGGCTTTACGGCTAGCGGTCCAGCATCTTGCGGTATTCGGCGGCGCCGAGAAGGGTCTCGGCCTCCTCGGGCGAGGTGAGCCTGACCTTGACCAGCCAGCCCTCTCCGTAGGGGTCCTCGTTGACCTTCTCCGGCGAGTCTTCCAGGGCGTCGTTGACCTCGACGACCTCGCCCGACATCGGCGCGATCACGTCGGAGACCGCCTTCACCGACTCGACCTCTGCGTAGGAGGAGTCTTTCTGGATCGTCGCGCCGACCTCCGGCGGGTCGTAGAAGACGACCTCGCCGAGCGAGTCCTGGGCGTACCAGGTGATCCCGAGGGTCGCCTGGTCCCCTTCGATCCGGGCCCAGTCGTGTTCCTCGTGGTAGCGGAGGTCGTCGGGGTAGGTGGCATCGGCCAAGGCTCTGTCAGCTCCTTTTCGCGTAGAGGGGCCTGGAAGCTATCCGGGCGGGGCGGCGCTTGCCGCGCACGTCGATCTCGATCTCGGTCCCGACCTCCGCAAGCTCCGGCTTCACGTAGGCCATCCCGGCCCCGACCTCGAGCGAGGGCGAGAAGGTGCCGCTGGTGACGACGCCGACCTGCTCGTCGCCTCGGAGGACGGGGTTGCCCTGGCGGGGGATGCCCTGGCCCTCGATCTTGAAGGCGGCCAGCGCCTCGGCGGGGCCCTCGGCGCGGGCGCGGGCGATCGCCTCGGAGCCGATGAACCGCGTCTCCTCCTTGCAGCACCAGCCGAGCCCGGCTTCGATCGGGTTGCGCTCGGGCGTCAGCTCGTTGCCGTGGAGCGGGTAACAGACCTCGAGCCGCAGGGTGTCCCGGGCGCCGAGCCCGCAGGGGACGACGCCGGCGTCTAGCAGCTGCGCCCAGACCCGCGGGGCGACCTCCGGGTCGATCAGCAGCTCGACTCCGTCCTCGCCGGTGTAGCCGGTGCCGCAGGCGAGCGCCGGGCGGCCGCCGACCTGGGCGCGGGCGACGTGGAAGCGCGGCGGCAGCTCGATCCCCAGCGCCGGGCCGAGCACCTGCCGCGCGTGCGGGCCCTGGACGGCGAGCATCGCGAAGCGGTCAGCGACGTCGCGGACGATGACGCCGAACTCGCGGCTCCGGCGCCCGAGCCATTCGAGGTCACTCTGGTGGTTGGAGGCGTTGGTGACGATCAGGTAGTTGTCGCCGCCGAGCCGGTAGACGAAGAGGTCGTCGAGCACCCCCCCGTCCTCGTTGCAGAGGCACGAGTACTGAGCGCCCCCCGGCACGATCCTGGCGACGTCGTTCGAGAGCACCCGCTGCAGGAACGCCAGCGCGTCCGGCCCCTCGACTTCCACCTCGCCCATATGCGAGACGTCGAACATCCCCACATGCCGCCGCACCGCCGAATGCTCCTCCCGGATCCCCTCGTACTGCACAGGCATCTCCCACCCGGCAAAGGGAACGATCTTGCCCCCGAGCTCCTGATGCTGCTCGAAGAGAGGAGTGCGACGAGACTCGGTCACTGCGCCCAAGGCTATTTGGTGCGCGTCCGACGGGAGGGGCCGGGTGCCCCTCCGAACGTTTTGCGGAACTTTGCCGCCACGGCAGCACGGACCGCCCGGCGACGCAACTCAAAGGATCCGAGTGAGGAGGGGCACCCGGCCCCTCCCGGCCTCCGCTACTCCTTCAGGAACCCGGGGACGTCGATGTCGTCGTCCGTGACCCGCAGTTTGCGGATCTCGGTGTCCTCGGCGGAGACGCGCGGGCGGCTCTCGTAGCGACGCCGGACGCGCTGCGGCGAGCGGGCGAGGAGCTCGAAGCCCTCGAAGCCGGTGGCGATCACGGTGACCCGGACCTCGTCCTTCATCGACTGGTCGACGACCGAGCCGAAGATGATGTTGGCGTTCTCGTCGGCCTCTGCCTGGACCAGCTGGGCCGCCTCGTTGACCTCGAAGAGGCCGAGGTCCTCGGGGCCGGTGATGTTCAGCAGCATCCCGGTCGCGCCTTTGATCGACTCCTCGATCAGCGGCGAGGTGATCGCCGCCTTGGCGGCGTCGAGGGCGCGGGCCTCGCCGGAGGCCGAGCCGACCCCCATCAGAGCCGAGCCGGCGTCGCGCATGATCGTCCGCACGTCGGCGAAGTCGAGGTTGATCAGGCCGGGGATCGTGATCAGGTCGGTGATGCCCTGGACGCCCTGGCGGAGGATGTCGTCCGCCTGGCGGAAGGCCTCGAGGACGCTGGTGCGCCGCTCGACCGCCTGCAGCAGCTTCTCGTTCGGGACGATGATCAGGGTGTCGACTTTGTTGCGCAGTTTCTCGATGCCCTCGAGCGCCTGCTGCATCCGCCGTTTGCCCTCGAACTCGAACGGTTTGGTCACCGCGCCGACGGTCAGGGCGCCGATCTCCTCCTTGGCGATCTCGGCGATGACCGGGGCCGAGCCGGTGCCGGTGCCACCGCCCTCGCCCGCGGTGACGAAGACCATGTCGGCGCCCTTCAGCGCCTCCTTGATCTCGTCGCGGCTCTCCGCCGCCGCGCCCGCGCCGACCTCAGGGTTGCCGCCGGCGCCGAGGCCCCGGGTCAGCTCCTGACCGATCGACAGCTTGATGTCCGCGTCGCAGGCCTGCAGGGCCTGGGCGTCCGTGTTGACAGCGACGAACTCGACGCCGCGAATGCCAGCGTCGATCATGCGGCTGACCGCGTTGGTACCGCCGCCGCCTGCGCCGACGACCTTGATTACCGCGAGGTAAGTGGATTCCATCTCCCGATTTTCTCCAGCGCGCCCGGTTTCCCTGGCGATAGAAAGCTTTTAGTTGAGTTGAGCGTTGGTTCCGTCCGAGCCTTCAGCAACACTCTAGGGTTCGAGCAGCTGCCTCAGGTGCGGAAATTGCGCTCAACGTAGGGCATTCCTCCCCCTCTGTCAAACGAGCGAAACCCATCCTGCACCGCCTAGCTCTCAAGTATGACTTGAGGGTTGGAGCAGTCTCACCCTCAGGTTGAGACTTCCCGGTGCCGCTTGGTAGAGCGGTTTCCAGCGGCTGATTCCTGCTTCAGGGTGCGGCCGGGAGTTCATGTCCGGAGCCCCCGACAGCGGGGTTGCCCGGCGCGAGCAGGTCTACATAATCGAGGGCCGTCACCTCCGGATCGGCCAGCACCGCAACGGCCGCCCGCCACTTCCGCGTCGCCTGGGAGGCGTCGCCGAAGCGCAGCTCGATGCCCGTCGTCAGGGTGACCTCCACCCCGCTCTCGCCGAAGGAGCTGCTCTCCAGGTACGGCCGCAGCTCCTCGGGGACCGCGGCCAGAACACGGACCTGTTCGAGGATCGGGCCTTTTACCCGCCCGCCCTTCGGGGGCTCGTCGAGCGGCAACCGCGGCAGCGGCCGGTCCTCGGACAGCGGCAGCCAGCGGACCAGGGCGCCGTTCCCGGTCACCGCGATCGCCTCGGAGCCCTCGCCGATCGTCGCCGCCGGCTTCGGGACCGTCACCCGCGGCTCGGCGGTCCCCTCGCGGAAGAGGAACCAGTAGCCGGCGACGAGGACGACGAGGACGACGAGGACCGCTGCCGCCGACCGCGCCCTCACAGCTCCCAACCGTCCGGCCGGCTGACGTCTCCCAGCACCTGCACCTCCGGCTCCAGCTCGACCCCGAAGCGCTCGTGGACCCGGCGCCTGCCCGCCGCCATCAACTCGAGCACGTCGGCAGTGGTGGCGTTCTGGTCGTTCTCGACGAAGTTGGCGTGCTTCTCGGAGAAGCGGGCGCCGCCGTGGCGGAGGCCGCGGCAGCCCGCCGCCTCGAGCAGCTGCCCGGCCGAGCGCCCCTCCGCCCGCTCGTCCTCGGGGTTCTTGAAGGTCGAGCCGAAGGTCTTGATCCCGGAGGGCTGGGCCTCGCGACGGCGCTCGCGCATGCTCGCCAGAGTCGCCTTGATCTCCTCCGGGTCGGCCGGGGCGAGGCGGAAGGAGGCGCGGGCGACGACTTCCCCCTCGCGCAGGTTCGAGCGGCGGTACTCGAAGCCGAGGTCGTCGGGCGCCCGCCGCTCGGTCCCGGCGGCGGTGCAGACGTCGACCCACTCGAGGGCCCGCGCCAGCTGACCGCCGTAGGCGTTGGCGTTCATCCGCACCGCCCCGCCCGCGGTGCCAGGGATGTTGACCCCGAACTCCAGGCCCGAGAGGCCCCAGGAGGCGGTCTTCGCGGCGGCGGAGGGGAAGCGGTAGCCGCCGCCGCAGATCACCCGCTCGCCCTCGCGCTCGATCGTCGCCAACTCGCCGTCGAGCTTGATCGCGAGGCCGTGGAACCCGTCGTCGGCGACCAGCAGGTTCGAGCCCGAGCCGATCACCCCCACCGGCAGCCCCTCCTCCTCGGCCCAGCGCAGGGCGGCGACGAGGCGCTCCTCGTCCTCCGGCCGCGCGAACCAGTCGGCGGCGCCGCCGGTCCGCACCGTGGTCAGCCGCGCCAGCGGGAAGTCACGCTGCACCCCCTCGGGCGGCGAGCTCATCGGACCTCCTCCGTGACCAGGGACTCGCCCACCTTGTAGACGTCGCCGGCGCCGATCGTGACCAGCACCGTCCCCTCTCCGTAGAGCGCCGGATGGCGGTCCAGGCGCTCGGCCAGCGCCCGCTGGGCGAGCTCGATCCGCGGCAGCCACCAGACCGGTCTGCCGCCGTTGCGCTCGGCGGCGGCCTGGGCGACCTGCAGGCCGCTGACCCCGGCGAGGTCGCCGACCGGCTCCTCACGGGCCGGGTAGACGTCGAGGACGATCGCCTCGTCGGCGAGGGCGAGTGCGGCGCCGAACTCCTGGGTCATCGCCTTGGTCCGCGAGTAGAGATGCGGTTGGAAGACGGCGACGAGCCGCGACGGCTCCAGATCCCGCAGGGCCGAGAGGGCCGCGCGCACCTCGGTCGGGTGGTGCCCGTAGTCGTCATATATATGGACCGGCCCCCGCGAGCCCTTCGGCTGGAGTCGTCGGTGGACGCCGGGGAAGGTCGCCAGCGCCTCCGCGGCCGGGCCGAGGTCGAGGCCGGCCAGCCCGATCGCGCCGAGGGCGGCGCGGGCGTTGAGGAGGTTGTGCTCGCCCGGCACCGCCAGGCGCAGCTCCGGCCCGGGGGAAGAAGAATCGAAGCGGGCCACCTCGTCCCCCTCGCGGTCGAGCCAGGACATCTGCTCCTCCGCGGGCACCACCAGCCCGCGGGCCGGGGCGGCGAAGCGAGCGAAGGCCTCGTGCAGCTCGGCGAGCGAGCCCCAGCGGGAGTGGTGGTCCATCTCGACGTTGGTGACGACCGCCACCTCCGGCCGCAGCCGCAGGAAGCTGGCGTCGCTCTCGTCGGCCTCGGCGACCACCCACTCCCCCTCGCCCCAGCCGGCGTTGGCGGGGGCGCCGCCGGGACCGAGCCCCGGAACCTCGCCGCCGACGAAGAAGGCGGGGTCGGCGCCGATCGCCCGCAGCGCCCAGACCGCCATCGCCGTCGTCGTCGTCTTGCCGTGGGTGCCGGCGATCGCGATCAGGCGCTTCTCGTCGCAGAGCTGGGCGAGCAGCTCGCCGCGGTGGATCGGCGCGATGCCGCGCTGCCGCGCCAGGGCGAGCGCGGGGTTGTCCTCGCCGATCGCGGTCGAGACCACGACCTCGGCCCCCTCCGGCAGGTTGGCGGCGTCGTGGCCGACCGTCGGACCCAGCCCCGCCTCCCGCAGGCGCTCCATATAAGAGGAGTCGGCGCGGTCGCTGCCGCTGACCTCGGCTCCGAGCCGGGCGCAGACCAGCGCAAGCCCGCTCATCCCGGCACCGCCGATGCCGATGAAGTGCAGGCGCCGGTTCGCCCAGTCTTGTCTTCGCTCCGCGCTCATGCTCGCCGCAATCGCTGTGCCTTTTGGCTCCATGGCGACCAAAAGGCACAGCGCTGTTCGTTCGAGCCTCTCATCGGGCCGCCTCCAGCACCTCGTCGGCGATTCGGCGGGCGGCATCCGGCCGGGACAGGCGGCGGGCCGCGACGGCCATCGCCTCCAGGCGCGCCTCGTCACCGAACACCATCTCGACCTCCGTCGCCAGCCGCTCCGCATCCAGCTCCGCGTCCGGGATCACCGTCGCCGCCCCGCCGGAGCGCATCCACTCGGCGTTGGCAGTCTGGTGGTCGGCGGTGGCGAAGGGGAAGGGGACGAGGATCGCGGGGCGGCCGACGGCGATCACCTCGAAGATCGAGCCGCCCGAGCGGGCGAGGACGAGGTCGGCCGCGGCGAGGCTATCTCCCAGGTCCGGCGCGTAGGGCAGCAGCGTGTAGCGCTCGCGATGGGGGGCGGCGGCGAGTCGCTGCTCGACCTCGGCGAAGTCCCGTCGGCCGCTGATGTGGAGGACGTGGAAGTCGCGCGAACGTACTTCTTCCCGCATACCGGGAACAACTGCGTTCGCACGCTCGGCGAAGGCCTCGACCGCGGCGAGGTTGATCGAGCGGGCGCCCTGGCTGCCGCCGAAGACGAGCAGGCAGCGGGCTCCCTCGTCGATTCCGAAGCGCCCCCGGGCCGCGGCGCGGTCGCCTTCCAGGACCGCCTTCGGGACGGGGCGCCCGGTGACCAGGTACGGCTCCCCCTCCCGGCCCGCGAGCGGGAAGGCGAGGCAGACCCGCCGCGCCCGGCCGGCGAGCAGGCGGTTGGCGAGGCCGAGGTGGCTGTCGGCCTCGGTGAGGACGAGCGGCGTCCGGGTCAGCGTCGCCGCCAGCCCGGCGGGCCCGGCGACGAAGCCGCCGCCACCCATCACCACGTCGGCGCCGCGACGGCGCAGAACCTTGCGGGCACCGGTGACCGCGCCCAGCGCCTCGGCGCCCGCCCGGGCCGCGCGCAGCGGGTTGCGGCGGTCGATCCCGCGCACCTTGACGAAGTCGATCTCGTAGCCGGCGGCCGGCACCAGCTCCGCCTCGATCCGCTCCCGGGTGCCGAGAAAGCTGACCTCGGCAC
>DASZDI010000423.1:0-2995 GCA_035942135.1 Solirubrobacterales bacterium
TCTCCGTCGCTCGCGAGCTCGACGGCGAGCCGACGAGCGTCGAGCTCGACGGCGTCGCCTATGACGTCTGCCTGGTCGAGAGCGACGCCGCCGCCTACGCCCGGTTCTACAACGTGATCGCCAACCCGATCCTCTGGTTCATCCAGCACTACCTCTGGGACCTCTCCAACGCGCCGGACATCCGCCGGCAGGAGCTCGACGCCTGGGACCACGGCTACCAGGCGGTCAACCAGGACATCGCCGAGGTGGTCCTCGCCGAGATCGAGGGGCAGGAGCAGCCGCTGGTGATGCTCCACGACTACCACCTCTACACGGCCCCGGGGATGATCCGCGCCGAGCGCTCCGACGCCTTCCTCCACCACTTCGTCCACATCCCCTGGTCGCAGCCGGACAGCTGGCGGATCCTGCCGACGCGGATCCGCAACGCGATCTTCGAAGGGATGCTCGCCAACGACATCATCGGCTTCCACACCCACGCCTACTGCATCAACTTCCTCCGCTGCTGCGACGAACTGCTCGAGGAGGTCGAAGTCGACTACACCGCCGCCGAGGTGCGCCACGCGGGCGGCAAGACGATCGCCCGCGCCTACCCGCTCGGGATCGACGCCGGGCGGCTGGAGCGGGCGGCGGACTCGCCCGAGGTGGCCGCGGCCGAGCGCGAGGTCCTGGAGCGGCGGCGCGAGCACCTGATCATCCGCGTCGACCGGGCCGACCTCTCGAAGAACGTGCTGCGCGGCTTCACCGCCTTCGACACCTTCCTCACCCAGCACCCCGAGTTCCGCGAGAAGGTCACCTTCATCGCCCACCTGCAGCCCTCGCGCCAGGACGTGCCCGAGTACGCCGAGTACCTGGAACGGATCGAGGCGCTGGTCGCGGTCGTCAACCACCGCCACGGGACCACCGACTGGATGCCGATCGACCTGAAGATCTACGAGAACTTCTACGACGCGGTCGCCCGCTACAAGCACTTCGACCTGCTGATGGTCAACTCGATCTTCGACGGGATGAACCTGGTGGCCAAGGAGGCCCCCGCGGTGAACACCCGCGACGGCGTCCTCATGCTCTCCGAGAACACCGGCTCCCATCAGGAGCTGCTCGACTACGTGATCTCGGTCAACCCCTTCGACATCCAGGAGCAGGCCGACGCGATCCACCGGGCGCTGACCATGGACGGCGAGCAGAAGCGTCGCTGGTCGGAGAGCCTGAAGCGGATCATCTTCTCCCACAGCCCCGGCGACTGGGTCGACGACCAACTGCGGGACATCGAAGCGATCCGCCAGTCCGTCGCCTGAGCGTCTTTTCCGGCCACAGGGGGGGAGAGATCGCCGCCGCCGGGCCTTGAGTAGAGGTGCGTGCGGTTCGAATCCGATGGGCAGGCGTGGCGAAGATCGCGGCGATGGCGATCGGCGCCCTGATCGCCCTGCAGGCGCTGCCCGGCCTCCTGAAGCCGCCCGAGCCGCCGCCCCTGGCCGCCGACGTCGGCCTGCCGCGAGTCACCCCCGCGCCGGAGCCCGCCCTCCCCGAGTTGCGGTTCCAAACGCACGCTATGGGTGCAAAAGGAACCACGGAAGCGAGGAGAGGGCGCACCGATCGTGCCCCGCGGTTCCAAACGGACGCTGAGCGACCGAAGGGGACCACGGGATCGCGCGGCTCCCGCACGCGAAGGACGGGGTCGGCGGCAACCGACGCGATCGGCAGCGAGCCGCGGCGGGGCAGGCGCCGGAAGAAGGCCGACCCGAACCCGGCACCGGCGGGGGCGACGGCCGTGACCGCCGCTCCGCCGACGCGCTCGCCCGCGCCTTCGCCGCCGCCCGCAGCGCCGCCGGAACCACCCGTCTATTCCCCGCCGCCCGTGCCCGCGCCGGCACCCGCTCCTGCCGCCCCCGCTCCCTCCGGAGACGGCTCGGAAGAGTTCGCGCCGCGCTAGAGCGCCGAGGCGCCGCCCGCTGCGGCCACCTCGCCGCTATAGTCCTTCGCCGTTTTGGCAGCCCCGCGCGAATACGAGCTGGTCCTGATGCTGGACCCCCAACTTGACGGCCCTGCGCGCGACGCGCTGGCCCAAGATGCGCGCGGTCAGATCGAGGCCTCCGGCAGCCTCAAACACGAGAACACCTGGGGCCTGCGGAAGATGGCTTACGAAATCAACCGCCGCACCGAGGCGGACTACCGCTGGATGCGGTTCGAGGCCCCGAGCGACCTGCTCGACTCGCTCGACCACAACCTCAAGATCGCCGACGGCGTCCTCCGCTTCCGCATCTTCAAGGTCGATCCCGACACGCCGGTGATCACCCCGCCCGCCGTCACCGCCGCCCCCGGGCCGCGGGAGCGCAGCGCCACGGGAGGCCGCGACGATCGCGGCGACTCTCCCGACGACTCCGACGACGAGTAGCGCTCCTTTCCGGCTCCGCTGTTTGCGGAAACCCTCTCGCCGAGGGGGAGAGTCGCGCCGCCCACCTCCTTAGACTGAGAGGAGATAAGCGAATCCAGAGGGAGTGAGCGCATTGGCAGCTTCGAACGTAAACGTGGTGGTCATCACCGGGAACCTGACCCGGGATCCGGAGCTGCGGCACACCGGAGGCGGAACCGCGATCTGCGAGCTTCGCGTCGCCGTCAACAGCCGTCGCAAGGACGGCCAGAGCGGCGAATGGGTCGACAATCCCAACTACTTCGACGTCACCGTCTGGGGGGCGCAGGGCGAGAACTGCGCCAACTACCTCTCCAAGGGCCGGCCGGTCGCGGTCGAAGGCCGGCTCGACTGGCGTGAGTGGGAGGCCAAAGACGGCAGCAAACGGCAGGCGGTCCAGATCATCGCCAACACCGTCCAGTTCCTCGGCTCGCGCGACGGGTCCGGAGGCGGCAACGGCAACGGCGGTGGTGGCGGGGGCGGCTTCACCCCCCGCAGCGACGTGCCCGCCGACACCGGCGACTTCGAAACCGCCCCGAGCGGTGGCGGCGGCTCAGAAGACGACATTCCCTTCTAAGAAGACCCCCGAGG
>DASZDI010000424.1:0-10571 GCA_035942135.1 Solirubrobacterales bacterium
GCGCGGGCGGTCGGGTCGGCCTGATCAGGCCGCTTCCTCGCTCGCGATCGAGCAGGTCGCGGTGAAGCTCTCCCCCGCCGGCAGCATCCGCAGGCCTTCGCCGCTGACCAGGGCGTTCGTCGGCGCCGTCATCGGCTCAAAGGCAACCGCGTCCAGGTCCTCCGGCGCGTAGACCTGGGCCCAGGGATACCCCTCCCCGATCCGCAGCTCGAGGCGCCGCCCGCCGCCGCCGAGGACGAAGGGCTCGCCGCCCGCCGGCGCGAGGTAGGCGTCGTCGAAGGTCCGCGACCCCAGCGGCCCGGACTCGACCTCCGCCGCCTCCCGGCCGCCGGTCGGCAGCATCCGCTCGTCCAGCGCCAGCCGCTCGCGCACCGGCGCGGTCATCTCCCACTCCACCCGCTCCACCCCCGGCAGCCGCAGGTAGGGATGGAAGCCGAAGGCGATCGGCACCTCGCCCTCCTCCCCCGCCCGCAGCGTCGTCGCGATCCTCAGCTCCGCCCCCGCCAGCGTCGCCTCGATCTCCACCCGGTGCGGGAACGGGAACGCTTCCAGCAGCCGCGGATAGGCGGCGAAGTCGAAGCTCGCCGCCAGCGCCCCGCCGTCCTCGATCTCCAGGTGCCGCTCCACCCGCCAGCCCCGCGCCGCCGTCAGCAGGCCGTGCATCGGCAGGCCGCCGGCGTCGCGCTTCACGTGCAGCCTGTCCAGGCCCAGGTCCACCTCCCGCCCCGCCAGCTCGAAGCGGCTCTCCCCCAGCCGGTTCGCCCACGGGTGCAGGAAGGGGACGCCCATCGTCGAGCCCGCCTCGACGTACCTGGTCAGCCCGCCGCGCTGCCCCAGCAGCTCCTCACCGCGGTGCCGCAGCGAGCAGCAGACCATCCCCGCCTCGGGGACGAAGATCGCGACGATGCCGCCCGCGGCGGCGCTTTCCAGCGTCAGGGCCGGAAAGCCGTCCTCGGTTCGCTCCCCGACCACCTACGACTGCATCACCGCGAGGACGTTCCCGGCCGGGTCCTTGAACCAGGCGATCTCGGGCCCGGCGCCGCGCATCACGCCCTTCTCGTCCTGGGGGAACTCCTCGTAGCGCTCGAAGCCGATCCCGCGCGCGCCCAGCCCGTCGACCGCCGCGTCGATGTCGTCGACCTCGAAGTTGAGCATCGTGTAGCTGGCCGGCTTCATCTCGGCGCTGAGGTACATCAGCACCTCGGCCCCCTCGGCCAGCTTCAGCTTCGTCACCCCGTGCTCCTCGTCCAGCACCTCGACGCTCAGGCCCAGCGTCCCCTCGTAGAACTCGCGCGCCTTGTCCATGTCGTCGACCGCAAACCCGCTGGTCGCCTTGCTCGTGCCGAGCATCTCTGCCTCGTTTCTCTCGATTGTCGAACCGCCGGTCTCTCTTATTAGACCTCGTCGAGGGGCGGACGGCGTCCGCGCTTGCGCTCGCCGGTCCGCCGCTTCTGCTCGAGCCGGCGCTTGCGCGAGGCGCGGGTCGGTCGCGTCGGCCGTCGCTTGCGCTGGACCCGCAGCCCGGCGGCGATCTTCGCGGCAAGCCGCTCCAGGGCCAGGTCGCGGTTGCGCGCCTGGCCGCGGGCGTCCTGGGCGACCGCGGTGACGACCGGGCCGAGCCGCTCCCGCAGGCGCGCCCGCTGCCGCTCGTCCAGCGTCGCCGAGGCCTCGACGTCGAAGACCGCTTCCACCCGCGAGGCGGTGACGTTGGCGTGCTGGCCGCCGGGGCCGGAGGAACGGCTGGCCCGCAGCTCGATCTCCGCCAACGGCAGCGAGAGCCGCTCGTCGATCCTCAGCCGGTCGGCCACGGCTCAGCCGGCGAGCTCGGGGATGTGGCGCTCGAGGTGCTCGGCGATCGTCTGCCGCACCCAACGCTGGGTCTCGGCGTCGGCCATCCGGTAGCGGCCGAGCAGCATCTTCTGGTCGTCCAGCGGCAGCCCGGCGATCTCCCAGCGGACCGCCAGCCGCTCGAAGAGCGCCTCGGAGCGGCGGCGCCAGGCGTCGTCCTGCGAGGCCGCCTGGCCCGCCGGCGGCTCGCCGAGCTTGGCGATCGTCCCGGCGCTGAGCGTCTGGCGCAGGGTGAGGACGTTGCCCTCGGGGTCGACGTAGTCGACGGTCGGCGCCTTCTCGCGCTGCCGCCGCTGCTTCTTCCGCTTCGCCACCGCTCAGGCCAGGGCGTCGATCTTCTCGGCCAGCTCGAAGTCGGCGGCGGTCAGCCCGCCCTCGGAGTGGGTCGAGATCGTCACCGTGACCGTGTCCCAGGAGATCGCGACGTCGGGATGGTGGTTCATCGCCTCGGCGGGCTCGACCAGGCTGTCGACGAAGCGGACCGAGCCGACGAAGTCCTCCCGCTTGAAGCTCTTCTCGATCGTCTTGCCGGAGAGCTCCCAGCCGGGGAGGCCCGCCAGCTTCTCCTGCACGTCCGAATCGCTCAGCAATGCCACGGGGCTTATGCTGCCAGGCAGACGATGACCGTGCAATCGGCCCGGAAACCGACGCTCTGGCAGCTCGACATCTCGCACTACAGCGAAAAGGTTCGCTGGGCGCTCGAGTACAAGGGGATCGACCACAGCCGCCGCTCGGCCCTGCCGGGGACGCACATCCCGATCGCGCTCTTCCTCACCCGCGGCGGTCAGCCCACCGTCCCGATCCTGGTCCTCGACGGCCAGGCGATCGGCGACTCGACCGCGATCCTCTCCGTGCTGGAGGCGCGCTACCCGGACCCGCCGCTCTACCCGATCGACGCCGAGGAGCGCGCCCGCGCGGTCGAACTGGAGGAGTACTTCGACGAGGAGCTGGGGCCGCACACGCGCCTGCTGCCCTTCTACGAGCTGATCCAGGAGCCCGACGTCTTCGCCGAGGTCGCCGCCGCGGCCGTGCCGGGCCCGCTCGGCAAGGCGAAGCCTGTCGTCGGCGCCTACGCCCGCTTCTACACCTCGCTGCGCTGGGGCGCCGACAGCTCCGAGGACGCCGAACGCGCCCGCCAGGGGATCGTCGCCGCCCTGGACCGACTGGAGGCGGAGCTGGAGAGGGGCAACGGCGAGTTCCTCGTCGGCAGCCACCTCAGCGTCGCCGACATCGCCGCCGCCTCCCTCTTCTACCCCCTGGTCGTCCCCCCGGAGGGCCCGCTCCCCCCGGAGCTGCCGCGGCCCGCGGCGATGGACCGCTTCCGCGCAAGCCTCAGCGACCGCCGCGGCTACCGCTGGGTCGAGGAGACCTTCCGCCGCCACCGGCACCGCTAGCGACAATTTCCAAAGAATTTACGTTCTCAGACAACACGTTGCATTCTGCTCGGTAACCTGGCAGCATGCAGACGATGGCCCCGCCCGAAGAAGTCCTGAACGAGCGCTTCACCCGGATCGACGAACGGTTCGTGGACGTGAACAGGCGGTTTGACGAGGTAGACCGGAAGGTGGAGCAGGTCGACCGACGGATTACCGAGGCAAAAGAAGAGACGAACCACCGCTTCGATCGCGTGGAAGGCGACATCGTTGAACTGAAGAAGGGCGTGGCGACGGTACAGACGACCCTGATCCGAATGAGCATCGGCCTGGCGCTCGCATTCGCGACGATCGTCGCCAAAGGCCTATAGCCGCCGGCACCATGAACGCCAAGGCTCCTTGAGTCAGCCGCCGATCGGCATCCGGGGGTTGGCGCCCCAGAAGATCAGGGTGCCGAGCATGCCGAGGATGTGGACGGCGACGATGTTGAAGACCATCGACTTGGCGGTGGCGGTGCCGACGCCGACGGGGCCGCCGGAGGCGGTGTAGCCGTAGTAGCAGCCGACCAGCACGATCACGGTCGCCATCGACATCCCCTTGATCAGGCTGAAGACGAGGTCGGTGGGGTCCTGGAACATCCAGAAGATCAGCGAGTAGCCGCCGGAGGAGACGTCGGCGACCTGCTCGACCACGGCGAAGTAGCTGGCCAGGTACATCACCCCGATCGCGACCAGGTAGAGGAACGGCAGCGCGATCCAGGCCGCCAGCAGGCGCGTGGCGCAGAGGAAGGTGACCGGCGGCACGCCCATCACTTCGAGCGCGTCGATCTCGTCGGAGATCCGCATCGCGCCGATCTCGGCGACGATCCCGGTCCCGACCTTGGCCGAGAGGATGTAGCCGAAGGCGTAGGGCAGCGCCTCGCGCAGGTCGCAGAAGGCGGCGAAGAGGCCGGCGTAGGCCGGCGCTCCCTGGGCGCGGAAGAAGTAGGCCCCCTGGAGGCCGCACTGGAGGCCGAGAATGAAGACGAAGGCCCAGATGATCAGCGCCGAGCCGAGGATCAGGATCCCGGCCTGGCGGATCCCCTCGCCGAAGAAGCGCAGCACCCGGCCCGAGTAGACCAGCCCCGCCACCCGCACCCCGAAGCGGGCGATCTCGCCGAAGGAGTCGAGCCACTCCCGCGGAGCGTCGAGCCGGCCGGTCGTCGCGGGGGACTTCATCGGATCGTCTGCAGCTCCGGGTTGGTCGCCAGCAGCACCGCCGTGAAGACGTAGTTGAAGGCGAAGACGCCGACCATCGAGATGACGACGGCCTGGTTGACCGCGCGACCGACTCCCGCCGCCCCGCCCGAGGCGGTCATCCCCTTGTAACAGCAGACGATCGAGATGATCGCGCCGAACATCGTGCACATCAGGACCGAGCCCCAGAGGTCGGTGACCGAGGCGTTGGAGAAGAGGGTGGCGAAGAAGCCGCCGAGGCTCTGGTGGTAGAGCAGCTCGGCGGCGATGCCCGCGGTGAGGCCGAAGACGATCGCGAAGATGTCGAGCAGGGCGGTGACCATCATCAGCGCCAGGAATCGCGGCACGACCAGGTTCTTGACGGGATCGACGCCGAGCACCTGCAGGGCGTCGAGCTCCTCGCGGATCTTGCGGGCGCCGAGGTCGGCGGTGATCGCGGTCCCGGCGACGCCGCCGACGACGACGGCGGTCACCACCGGCCCGATCCAGCGGATCGCGGTCAGCACGAAGAAGCCGCCGAGGCGGTCGAGGGCGCCGAAGATCTGCAGCGGCCCCGCCGCCTGCAGGCCGGGGGCGCCGAGGCAGAGTGCGAAGGTCGAGATCAGCAGCGGGAACCAGCAGAGCTTCAGCGTGAAATAGAACTGGTCGACCAGCTCCTCGCCGTAGGGATAGGGCGGCCGCACCGCGGAGACGATCGTCCGGGTGGTGAGGATCATCATCGTCCCCACTTCGGTGAAGAAGCCGGCGATCGAGCCGCCGCCCTTGGCTAGTGCTTCTCGCGCCATCGGCTCATCGCCCTGCCGAGGGGGCCGCGGCTGCGCGCCCGCCGCCGCACCTCCTGCTCGGTCTCCCGTTGCGCCTCCGCCAACTGCGCGATCAGCGTGTCGCGCGTCTGCTCCAGCTCCTCGACTCCGGCGACGTGGGCCACGGCCCGCCGGGGCGCCGTCGCCAGGTCGGCCTTGAGGTGCCCGGTGTGGCTCGCCAGCTCCGCCTCGAGCCGGGCGATCTGCCGCCGCAGCTCCTGTCGGACCTCGAGCGTTTCGCTCTCCTCGGGGATGGTCGCGCAAGCCATCGCCACGATGGCCAGGTCCCGCGGGCCCAGCCCGGCCTCGCTCGCCCGCCGCAGAGCATCGGCCGCGATTTCCTCGAGCTGGGGTGCGGGCTCGACCCCCTCGGCGACGAAGGTCCCCTGACCGTGCCGGGTGGCCACCAGGCCATCCTCCTCGAGCGCCTCGTAGACCGCGCGCACCGTCCCCACGTTCACGCCCGCCCACTCGGCCAGCCGCCGAAAGCTCGGCAGTCGCTCCCCCGCCGCCAGCTCCCCCGTCCGGATCAACGCCCGCAGGCGCCAGTTCAGCTGCAGCCCGACCGGCAGCTCATCGGTGGGATCGATCCGAAACGGGTTCTCCTCCAGCTGTGCCAACAAATCGCACAGTAGCTTCCTCTACTGTGCGAGTCAACTAGAACAGCTATAGCCCTAAAACAGCTATAGCCCTAATGTAGAGGGCGGGGGTGGCCCTGCTCGGAGCACCTCCGCCGCGAGAGATCGCCGCTGCTGACGCCCATAGGTCAGTGGCCCGACTCCATGCTGAGTATCGATCAGGGCCACCCCCGCCCCCTTCGACACGCATCTGCGAGACAGATGGCGGGAACGAAGTCAGCTTCAGATCGCGTGGTTCCTTTGTCCCCTATAGGACGACAAAGGAACCACGGAACTGAAGCGCCTGCCGGAACTCGATTGCGGGGGCGCCGGTGGGGGTCCCTGGGTACTCAGCATGGAGCCGGGCCAGAGATGCTTGAGGCGTCAGCCGCTGCGGCCTCTCTCGGCGGAGGTGCTCCCAGGGACCCCCACCGGCACCCCCTCAGATACCGCTAAGGCGTCAGGACGATCTTCAGCGCTTCGCGCCGGTCGTAGACCTCATACGCCTCGCTCGCCTGGTCCAGCGGCATGTGATGCGTGACCAGGGGGCTCGGGTCGAGCTTGCCGCTCTCCATCAGCGCCAGCACCCGGTCGACGTGGGCGATCACGTTGGCGAGGCCGAGGCGCAGCTGCAGGCCCTTGAGCCAGGCGAGGCCGAGCGGCACCTCCCCCTTGCCGGCGTAGGCGCCGATCCCGGAGACGGTGCCGGCGTCGCGGGCGAGGCTGATCGCCAGGGCCAGCGGGCCGGGATCGCCGACGGCGTCGACCGCGACGTCGCCGCCGCGCCCTTCCGTGGCGGCGCGAACGGCCTTCTTCGGCTCCTGCTCGGTCAGGTGCAGCGCGGTGGCGCCGAACGCCTGAGCCATCTCCAACCTTTCCTCAACTTTGTCGATCGCGAAGACCTCGACCGCGCCCCCGGCCAGCGCCGCCTGCACCGCGCAGAGGCCGACCGGCCCCAGGCCGAGCACCGCGACGGTGTCGCCCGCGCGCATGTCGGCGTGGGCGACGGCGTGGTAGCCGGTCCCCATCACGTCGCCGGCGAAGAGGGCGACGTCGGCCGACATCCCCTCCGGCACCCGCCGCAGGGTCAGGTTCGCCCGCGGCACCAGCAGCAGCTCCGCCTGGGCTCCCTGCAGATCGCCGAGGTTGGCGCCGTGGCCGAAGGTCTGGCCGTCGCGGCAGCGGTGGTAGTCGCCGCGCAGGCAGGAGGCGCAGGTCGCGCAGGCGGTGTGGAAGGTGCCGAGCACGCGGTCGCCGACGGCGACCCGCTCGACCTCGTCGCCCGCCGCCAGCACGGTGCCGACGAACTCGTGGCCGATCGTGAAGCCCTGCTCGACCGGCACCCGGCCGTGGTAGATGTGGAGGTCCGAGCCGCAGATGCCGCTCGCCTCGACCCGGACCAGAGCGTCGTCGGCCGCGACGACCTCGGGGTCGGCCTTCTCCTCGACCCGCACCTGCTCGGGCGCCTGGAAAGTGACAGCGCGCATGCGCGCGCAACGCTACCGGTTCAGTTGCCGACGCCGGCGAAGCGGTTCGCCTCGCCGGCGGGGCTGGCGGTCTCCGCGATCCGGGCCTCCAGCGCCAGCTCCTTCTCGAAGTCGGCGGCCTCGCCGTGCTGGAAGGAGACGTCCTTGCCCTCGAGCAGCTCGATGAAGATCTCGACGAAGCGGGCGTCTAGCTGTTTGCCGGCGACGCGGCGGAGCTCGACGATCGCGTCGTAGCTCGACATCGGCGTCCGGTAGGAGTCGCGCGCGGTCATCACGTCGTAGGTGTCGGCGACGGAGATGATCCGCGCCAGTTCCGGAATCTCGTCGCCGGCCAGGCCGCGCGGATAGCCCTTGCCGTCGATCCGCTCGTGGTGGGCGAGGATGATTTCCGCCACCGGCCCGTAGCCGTCGAGCGCCGAGACCACGCGGGCGCCCTGCTGGGGGTGGCGTTTGATCAGCATCCAGTCCTCGTCGGTGAGCGGCACGTTGGCCTTGAGGATGCGGTCGGGGAGGATGAACTTGCCGATGTCGTGCAGCAGCGCGGCGATGTGGACGAGCTCCTCCTCTTGGCGCGAGTAGCCCGCCCGCTGGGCGATCGCCCGCGAGTAGCGGGCGACGGCGGCGCTGTGGCGGGCGGTCATCTGGTCCCGCAGGTCGAGGGTGCGCAGCATCGCGCTCAACATCCCGACCTGGAAGCTGGCCAGCTGCTTGCTGCGCAGCTCCAGCTCGTGGGCCCGCTGCTGGGAGAGCAGCAGCTGGCCGAGCAGGTACTGGAAGGTGACGAGGACGACGCCGAAGAGGGCGATCGAGGCGATCCCGATCTCGTGGTAGATGTAGGCGACGGCGACGGCCAGCATCGCGCTCGCGAACTCCGAGGGCAGGACCGGCGGCAGCACCTTCAGCTTGGTCGAGAAGGAGGAGCGCTCGACGTAGCAGCCGTAGCCGGCGATCATCAGGAAGTTGATCGCCAGGGCGAGCTGGAAGAGGCCGAAGACGCAGAGGTAGAAGACGGGGTCCGACGCGGTCAGCCCCACCGCCGCGACGCCCTCGTGGAAGGCGATCCCGCCGATCAGCGGGAAGAGCGCGTAGGTGAGGACGTTGTTCAGCAGGTAGTGCCAGTCGTCGCGCCAGCGCAGCCAGCCGGTGAGGATCGTGGCGACGCCGATCAGCGCCGCCGGGGTGCCGCCGAGGAAGACCATCGCGATCACCAGCGCCAGGAAGCTGCCGGAGATCTTCAGCTTCGACTGGGTCGAGACGGCGGTGAGGTCGCTGAAGATCGAGAAGGCCAGCAGCACCGTGAAGAAGGCGAGGTCCCAGTTGCACTCGGGCGCGCGCCAGAGGCCGACGGCGGTCGTCAGCAGCAGGGCGGCAACCGTCAGGCCTATCGCGGTGCGGGTTGGTCGGGTGGGGGGCATCTTCTGATTTGAAAAGTCGTCGACCGGGAAACCAGCCGGGGAGCCGCCTTCTTCTTCAGGGGCGCGCTCCTTTTCCCTGCGCAGGGCAGTCCTCTTGGGGATTCCGCTATTTGGGAACTCCAAAGTTAGACCGGTGATAGTGGATCGGCAAGAGCAGTTAGCCGCATGGCCAAATTCGCCCAAAACGAGATGTCTGTCCACAAGAACCGCCCCAACTGCGCAGGGGGCGGCGGCCCGGTCCCGAAAACGCAGAAGGGCGCCCCACTCGGGACGCCCTTCAGAAGTCTTGTGCAGGCCGTTCGATCAAATGGCCTGCTGAGGAAGTTCTAGTGACGAAAGCCCATGTTTTCTGCCCCTTCCGTAGTCGTTGAAGCCCGCAACGTTGTGCGCTGCATCGTGGAAACTTCTCAATTGCTGGTCACTTTGTAGCACAGCTTTGCGGAAACTTGTGCATCTGCAGGAAAAGTTGTGCAGAAATGCAGTAAGACGCTTGGCCAGCAATGACTAGTTCACGCCTGACCGACCCCCTCCGCCGCCCCCTCTTCAGGCGGCTGGCGGCTTCCTATGCGGTCAACGAGCTCGGCGACTGGATGGGGATCATCGCCCTCTCCGTCCTCGTCTTCGACCAGACCGACAGCGCCCTGGCGACGGCCGCCCTCTTCCTCGGGACGCGCTTCCTGCCGGCCCTCTTCGCCCCGATCCTGGTCGCCCACGCGGAGAAGCCGCCGCCCCGGTTCGCCCTCCCGGTCATCTATTGCGGCGAGGCGGCGGCCTTCGCCGGGCTGGCCCTGCTGGCCGGCAACTTCTCCCTGGTCCCGGTGGTGATCCTCGCCGCGGTCGACGGGGCGCTGGCCCTGGCGGGCCGGGCGCTGACCCGCGCCGTCGTCGCCACCGCCCTGGAGCCGAGCGGCGAACTGCGGGCCGGCAACGCGCTGCTGAACGTCGCCTTCACCGGCGGCGCCGCCGTCGGTCCCGCCCTCGCCGGGCTCGTCGTCGCCGGGCTCGGCGTGCAGACGGCACTGCTGTTGGACGCGGTGTCCTTTTACGTCATCGCCTGGATCCTCTTCCGCGCCGGGACGATGCCGCAGGCCGAGCCCGAACCGGGCCGGATGCGCGACCGGGTCCGCGCCGGCCTCGCCTACATCCGCAGCAAGGCGGTGCTGCGACGGGTCCTGACCGCCCAGGGCGCCGCCTTCGTCTTCTTCGCCGCGGTGCTGCCGGTCGAGGTCATCTACGTCAAGGAGACGCTCGGCTCGACCGACACCGGCTACGGACTGATGCTGGCCAGCTGGGGGGCGGGAATGGTCTTCGGCAGCCTCCTCTTCGCCGTCGTCCGCCAGGCCTCGCTCGCCCACCTGCTCCTCTTCAGCACGCTCGCGGTCGGCGCCGGCTACCTCGGCCTTGCCGCCGCCCCCACCCTGGCGATCGCCTGCCTGGCCTCGGTCGTCGGCGGCGCCGGCAACGGCATCCAGTGGGTGACGGCGATCAGCGCGGTGCAGGAGCTGACCGAGGAAGCGATGCAGGCGCGGGTGATGAGCGTGCTCGAGTCGATCGGGGCGGCGATGCCCGGGGTCGGCTTCGTCATCGGCGGGGTGGTCGCGGAACTGGTCAGCCCGCGGATGACGTTTCTGGTCGCCGGCTGCGGGGTAATCGCCATAGTTGTCGTGATGGCGCCACTCCTAGGAGGGAAACGGCTGGAACGCGGCGAAGTATCTGAATTGCCTGCTCTTGACGGGCAAGACGACGTTGTGGTGGAGTTGATTCCAGGGAACAACGCCCGGTAACGCAATCGG
>DASZDI010000425.1:0-4760 GCA_035942135.1 Solirubrobacterales bacterium
GTGCGGTTGCGTGTTCGGGCGGCCCGGATTCGTGACATTCGCATGAGACGGTCGCTCCTCTCTCTTCTGCCCGAGGGGCGGGTCGGTCGGTTTGCGGAGGGGGGGAATGGGTCGGTGCCGGACCGGCACCTCTACCCGCACCGTCTTTTCGATCGTCTCGGGAGGCACGGACTCGTCGGCTAGGCGGTCGACAGCGACGAGGCCGAGCAGGATCGCGCCGACGGCGATCTCGACAAGGGTGCGACGGGAGGGCAAACCGGCCCTCGGATGTCGACCGGCGCCCCGCCCGGTGTCGCGGGTGGGCCGGGGGGCGGTCCGTCCGATCCCGACCGTGTCGTCGCCCCAGGAATTCTCATCGCTCATCGTCTGCTCCATTCGCGAGTAGTTTCAGGTTCCGATCCTCGAACCACGGCCGCAATGCGATCCGTGCGGGCGGTCGGTGTCCGTAGATCAAGACGCCGGTGCCGGGCTTCCCTTCCCGCACCACGTTGGCGGGGGTCAGATCGCGATAGGCGCTCGCTTCGGTCGAGGAGCCGCGGCCTTTCTCGGCGGCCGTCTCGCTGCGTTGGCGAAACTCGCCCTCGCCGACCACCGCGCTGACGTAGCGCAGGGTGTCGGGGTCGCTGATGCCCGAAGCGAAGACGGTGGCCTGGAAGTTGTTCAGGATCGTCGCGGCCCGCTTGCCCCACCGGGCCTCCATCTGTGCGAGGTCTTGGACCGCTCCGACGAGCTGCACCCCCTGTCCCGCCCCGGTGGCCGCGATCACGTCTAGCTCCCGGATCGGAGCGCTGTTGGCGGGCTCGTCGAGCGCCATCAGGAGCGCCGGCTCGATCGGCCGGCCGGTGCTCGCCGAAAGATCGAAGACCATCGCGACGACCTCGGAGACCATCGAGCCGAACAGGCTCGCCAGGCGCGACTGCTCGTGGGCGGGACCGCACAGGTACAAGGTGTTGGCGCCGCCGTCGAGCAGGTCCGCCGGGGTGTAGTCGGCGCGGGAGGTCGCCTCGAGGACCCGTGGATCTGCGAAGGCGCGCAGCGCGGTCTCCGCCGTGGTGTAGATCGAGCTGCGCTGCCGCTCGTCCCGGTTCCAGTTCGCCCTCCAGGCGCTGACCGCGTCTACCGACCCGGTTGCGACGAGCAGGTCTCTGACCTCGGGCTCTGCCTCGGCGCCGTCGTTCAGCCAGCGGATGACGTCGGCCATGGTGCCCCCGCTGTCGGCGGCGGCGAAGAGGAGCGGTGCGATCAGCTTCTCGGCGGCCGCATGCCAGAAGTCGGAGTCCTGCAGCCCGTCGGCCCCCGACCGCGCCGAGCTGGAGAGCCGGTGAGCGACCTGCATCGCCCCGTGCCAGCTTCCGCACCCTGAGAGCGGGGTGGCGTTGACGTTCCCCATCCCGGTCGCCCCGGTGGGGTCGAAGACCATCACCCTCCCCAGCTCGCGACGCCTTGCGATCGTGGCGAGCAGAAGGTCGCTCTTGGTGGAGGTCGCGATCACCGGTCCGTCCCATTCCAGGACCGCGGGGATGGTGAACCCCGTGGTCTTGTAGCTGATCCTGCTGGGGCCGATGACCGCCACCGATGCCTGACCGACAGTCGCGATCAGACGGCGTCCCTGCCGGCCCAGGACCAGACGCCCCCCTTCGGGGCTCGCGATCCGAAGCTCGCGGAGATCCCGCTTCCCCGCCCAGCGAGCGCCCTGCGGCCGGGGGCGCCCACCCGGCCCGCGGTCGCGCAGATGCGCCTCCAGCAGGCAGACCACCCCGAGCGCCGTGGCCATCGCCGCGGCGAGAAGCACCCCCTGTACCTCGATCGCTCCCGGGGCGCTCATGGCGCCCCGGCTCGATCGGGTCGACGCACCATCCGCGCGTCGGTGTCGACCAGGTCGCGCTCGATCGACGAGAGTCGGTGCTGGACCAGAAAGGACCGGCGCCCCACCTGCCACAGCGCCTCCGCCCGGCGCAGCGTCTGGACGAGTTCTGCCTCCGTCGCGCTCAGACCGAGGAGGCTGCGCAGCGCCTCGACCTGATCGGGCGGTTGGGCGAGGATGACCTTGGTGTCGGCGTCGGCGATCAGCCCTTCGGCGATCCGTGCTTCTCGCGACCCGGCCGCCCCCGCCGCCCCGAGGTCTGAGAGGCGGTGCAGCGCGATTATGTTCTGGACGCCGTGGGCGCGGGAGAGCTTGAAGGAGCGCTGGAGCCATTCGGCGACGCCCAGGTCGGCCGTGATCCGCCAGGCCTCATCGACGGCGAGGATGATCTTCGCCGCTTCTCCGCCTCCGGACTCCGCGGAGCGCTTGCGCTCCATGACCACTCCCTGCAGCCACGCGGCGGCGCAGGTCATCAGGATCGAGAGCGCCGAGGAGTCCTCCACGGCGCTCAGGTCCAGGGCGATGAACCCGGCATCGAGGTCAAGGCCCCCGGAGGTCGGGCCGTCGAACATGCCGCGCAGATCGCCCTCGCAGAGACGTTGAAGTGCGAGGGCAACCTGGCGGGTGGCCGCCGCGAACTCGGCCGCGCTCATGACCAGGTCTGCCGTCATCGCCGCCCCCGGGTGAAGGAGCGCCGTCACGACTTCGGGCAGGGTCGGCTCGATCGGTTCTGCGTCGCTCACGACCCGAAGCGCGACCCTGAGCCCCGCGTCCTCCTCCGGCGAGAGCTCGCGGCGCAGGGCCGCTGCCGCCACCGAGCGCAGGAGGCCCAACTGCCCCTCACGCCCCATCCTTGAGCTGATCGGGTTGAGGACCACCGAGCCACCCGGCCGCAGGGCGATGATCGTGCCGCCGAGGAACGAAGCGAGGGGCGCGAACTCCCCCTTGGGGTCGAGCACCCACGCCTGACGCCCGAAGATGAACTGACGGGCGATGTAGGTCTTGAGGAAGGCCGACTTCGCGGTCCCGAGCTGCCCGACCACCAGCATGTTGGGCCCCGAGATGATTCCCGCTTCGTAGGCTCGCCAGGGATCGAAGACCCACGCGCCTCCGCAGGCATCGCGGCCGATGTAGACGCCGGGCGCGCCCAGCCCTCCCTCGGCGAGGAACGGGTATGCGGCCTGAAGGTGGGCCGTGGTGGCGCTGTGCCCGGGCCGCTCGCCCCGTCGGCGCCGCCGGCCCTTCACCGCAGCCCCCAGCCGATCGGCAGCAGGTTCATGAAGGACGCCTGCTGCTCGCCGTGGAGGCGCTGCACCTCCAGCCGTGCGAGCGCGGCGGCGTGCTGCCCCTCGGAGAAGTGGCGCTCGGCCTCCTCGAGGGTGCGGCCGTCGAACCCGAGGTAGCTCGCGAAGATCATTTCGGCGTGCCCGTCGGCAAGCTCCTCCTCGCGGCGGGCGGCGGCCTGCTGTCGGCGGCGGATCCGCGCGCTGGTCAAAAAGCCCTGGCGCTCGCGCTGCATCTCTTCGGCCACCTCCGCGGTGCGCGCCGCCTCTGCTCTGCGCACAGCGGTCGAGTGGGAGACCGGTTCGATGCAGACCGAGACCGTCCGAAGGGCCGTCGTCTGCATCAGGAGCGGCGTCAGGAACGCGGCGCCGACGTCGGTCCGCGGCCAGCTGGAGATCCAGGCGGTGATGTGGTGGGCCGAGTCGGTCCGGTAGCTGCTCCACTGCTCGTTGTCGGCGAGCGGCCCCATCAAGGCGGGATCGGTCCCCTCTCGGTCCGGGTCGCCCAGGGCCGCCCGCGAGCGCCCCTGTCTTCCGAACGGGTCGAACGCATCCCGGATCGCCGCGGCGTAGCGGCGCGGGCGCAGGAGGCCGTAGACAGTCACCTCCGCGAGCGACAACCGCTCGGCGAGGTTTTCGGCCTCGCGCAGCAACAGCTCGCAGGCCGCGTCGACCCCGCCGCCCATCCGCCGCATCTCCCTCGCGCCCCGACGCTCGTCGATCTGCAGCGCCAGAAGGATCTCGTGCTCCTGGGTCACCGGCGCCGCCGACTCCAGCAGCTCGATGTAGGAGGCGACGAGCCCAGAGTCGAGGGGAACGGCTCTGTCGCGCTCGCCCTGCAGGTAGGAGGCCAGCTCGTCGCCTTCGGCCGGCAGGGTCCGCTCGATCCATTGCAGGCGTCGGACGGGGCTGCCGTCCCGGGCCAGGCTCGCCAGGACCGAGCCCCAGCCGTCCAGCTTGCGCTCCTGCTCGCGGACGTCCAGGAGGCCGAACGCCCCGGCACGCACCGCGAGCGCCGCCGTGTAGGTGCCCGCGCGCCGGTCGCGGATGACCCCGACGCGGTCAGAGCCGTAGGGCACCTCCAAAAGCTCTAGCCCCTCCAGCTCGTCGGGCAGCGAGGACTCGAACATCGCCTTGCCGTCTGCTCCGACCCGGACCCCCGCCCCCGGGCTGCTCGATCGGTAGCCGCGCTTCTCCTCCCCGCTGCGCAAGGCCCAGCGCATCGCCACCGGCGCCCATTCGGCGATCGTCCTTCCCTCGATCGGCAGGTAGATGGTCGCGCCGGCGCCGACCAGGAGCAGAATTGCCACACACATCCCGCCCCAGCCCCGGATGCCGTAGAGCGCGCCCAGCGCCAGGACGGCGGCGACCCCGAGGACTACGACCTGTGAGATGCGCAGGGGGCCGACGACGCCGCGCTGCTCGAGCGGGCCGAAGCGGTAGCGCCGGGCGCTCATGCTCTCCGCTCCCCGGGACCGCCTGACGAGGCGTCCTCGGCCGTGGGCCGGGCAACCTTCTGTGCACCCCCCGGCGGCGGGCCGCCCTGGGCCTCGGCCGGATCGGCCCCGGGCGTGCCCCGCGCCACTTCGCCGGACCCTCGCCCGTCCCCGCTC
>DASZDI010000426.1:0-5072 GCA_035942135.1 Solirubrobacterales bacterium
GGCGAACGTCACCGCGAGGGGCACGAGATCCCAGTCCAGATCGAGGCTGCGCGCGGCGTCGCGGAAGGCAAGCGTCTTGAGCGTCTTGTCGAAGGGGTGCTGGTCCAGCGGGTACTTCTGGACGTTCATCATGCGCTCGACGCGGTCGTAGTGCGGGTCGAGGTCCGCGCGCGTGACCGGCCAGTACTCGTAGCCGTCCTTCCAGCTGCCGTGGCCGGGCTCCTCGCGCACGAACCACTTCTCGTCCTTGCGCAGCAGCACGTTCGCGTAGATCAGCGAGCCGCCGCCGAGCCCGCTGCTGATCAGCGACTCGAGGCCTTCGAAGGACCAGAGGTCGAACATCCCGTGCAGCCCTTCGCTCGGGTCCCAGAAGTTCTGGCTGAGGCCGCGGGGGCTGCGCGGGAAGGAGCCCGGGGGATAGGGCTTGCCGCGCTCCAGCACCAGCACCCTCTTCCCGGCCTCCGCGAGGCGGTAGGCGCTGACCGCGCCGCCGAAGCCGGAGCCGACTACGACCGCATCGAAGTGCTCTCCGGCGACTGATCCCTGGGAATCCAACGTCGGGAACTCATATCTATAAACCACCCCAAATTCAACTTACTATTTAAAAACTACAGTGTGACTAGTTCGCTGCGGGGCCGTGGACCCGGAACGGAGGCTCGATCAGCTCCACCTCGAGCTCGCGGTCGACGGGGCGCAGGCAGGGGTCCTCCGGGCGACCGTCGGGATCGGTCTCCCACTCGCGCGGGACGCGGCGGACGCCGAGCGGGAAGATCGTCAGCCCGTCCTCGTCCAGGCGCAGGCGGAGGAAGTTCTTGTAGTCGGGGATGCCCTGGCAGGCGAGGACGTCGTTGGCGTGCCGCGGCGCCCAGCGGTGGGAGACGATCAGGTACAGGCCGAAGAGGACGCCGCCGAGGAGGAAGCCGCCCAGCCAGGCGACGGCGAGCAGGGGCAGGAGGGTCCAGCCGATCTCGGTGAAGAGTGTCGCGACGGCGGCGGCAAGGGCCATGTGGGCCACGGCGTGGATCGTCCCGAAGACCCATCTCAGGGGCTTGGGATCCCCGTCGGCGAACGCGATCAGGGACAGCAGCATCGTCAGGCCGGTGGCGACGCCGACCACTGTCCAGTCGGCGCTGGGCTGGGCGAAGACCGCGGCGGCGAAGATCGCGTAGAAGACGCCGATCGCTATGCAGAGGTCGCACGCCAGCAGGGGCATCTTCAAGGCGCCCCAGGTCAGCCTCTTCGACTCCTCCGGGGAGGGGAAGGAGGCGTCGGTTTTCTTGTAGGTCCCCTCCGGCAGCTCGCGGCTCTCCGGCGTGGTGTGGGTCGGGTACAGGTAGGCGCCGCCGCCGCCGGAGGTGACGAAGTCGTGCTCCCGCTCCTCCGAGCGGTAGTGGAAGTAGTGGTGGAGGTCCCCGCTCAAGGTCACGCAGACCTCGGCGCCCGCCGCGGAGACGACTTCGTTTGTGAAGTACTGGAGGTTCTTGTAGGAGTCGGGCGGTTTTTTCGGGTCGTCGACCTTGACCCAGCTCGGCTTGCCGGTGACGAGGATCACCCGGTCGCCCGCCTTGAGGCCGACCCTCCGGAAGTACTCCAGCTGCGGTTCGTCGATGTAGGTGTCGAGCTGGATGTCGATCGCCAGCAGCCACCAGCGGTGCGGCAGCTCGAGGGCGAAGTAGCTGCGTTTCTGCTTCGTCTGCCAGGCGCCGATTTCCCGCTTGGCGCAGAAGAAGCGGAGGAAGTTGGTCAACCCGTCGTACCAGTCGTGGTTGCCGGGGATCGCGAAGAGGGGGGGGGCGGGGTCGGAGCTCGCCGGCAGTGCCATCGCGTAGGGGCCGCGGAAGCGGTCCTCGTACTCCTCGCGGGTGGCGACCGGGTAGACCTCGTCGCCGCCCATCACCAGCACCCGCCCGCGCGGGAGCACCTGGGGCGGGCCGTCGCCGTCGCTCACCTCGAGCTGCGGGCGGGCGAGCAGGCAGGCGACCGCGTAGGTCGAGTCGAAGCCGTCGCCGAGGTCGGCGACGAAGTCCAGCCACAGCGCCCCGTCGACCTCGTGCTCCGGCCCGTAGGTGTGCGGGATCGCGAGGCCCGGGTCGAGCGCGGCCTGGAAGTCGCGCTTGTCGGCGTACTGGCCGAAGACGCTGGAGAGGACGACCCGCAGCGCCGCGTCGGCGAGGACGCGAGGGCTGAACCAGTTGACCATCTGCTGCCGCTCGAAGTCCAGCTTGCTGAGAGTCTTCGGCCGTTCCGGCGGCGGCTTCGGGGCGGAGGGCATTTGTCCGAGCCTAGTTCAAGTACTTAACGTCTGCTGAGGCACACGGTCCTTTTTTGCGGAAACCGCAGTGTCAACTCTCGCCTTCCCCGATAGGAGGCCTGCCCGATCGTCGCGGAGAGGGTGGCCACCCATGTAGAGGCGAGGTTTCCGTCCTCAGCGAAGGAATTCCATCCCGGCGAAGGTTCCTGCCTCTGCATGTTCGCCCCAGGTTCTCGGGGGGCAGATGGCGATGATGTCGCGGCCCTTGGTGTAGGCGATGCCGACCACGTTGTGAATCGCCTTCCAGCCGCGCGGCTTCGGTTGTGGAATGGGGAGGTGGTAGACGAGGTCGCCGTAGTGCATATGGGGATTGAGCGTCTCTTTGGGCCCCAGCTGCGACTTGACCCAGTGGGTGGCATGGGTCGGCGCGTTTTTGTTCGGGAACATGTCGTAGGCGCTGTCGGCGTTTGCGGGTACCGCCCATACCGATTCGCCGCGATAGGTCGTCCGTATCGGTCGCTCGCGGGTCGGCTGCCCGATGCGCGGCGGCGACCAACGGTCCGGATCGAATTCTCGGAGGATCACTCGAATGCGGTCTCGGCTGATGTCCAGGGGGCGGTTGCTCTGGTTGTGGATCCGCATCTGCACCTTGAGCTGGGCCTGCTTCCGTACTCCCGGCACGATGCACCACTTGGTCACGTGGATCCAGAGCTTGACGCCCTGGGAGTTGTGCTCGGAGGCGCAGCCGTTGGCCGAAGTGGTCGCGGCGGGTCCGGAAGTAGAGGCGGTCGAGAGGGGGGTGGAGACTGCGGCAACGCTGAGGAGCGCGAGCGTGCCGACGAGGAGAAGCCTGGGTGACATATGTGTATTCCTCGCTGGACGATTAGTTGACAGGTCCAGCATATTGGCGAGCATTGATTACTGGAGTGACGTTATCCGGCGCCTCAGCGACGGATCGCACCGTGTGCCACCGGCTCGAAGCCATCCGGCCACCGCGTGCGATCGTCGAAGGTCGCGTTGTGGAGGCGAGCCCGAGGGAGGGAAGCCCCTCTCAGGTCCGCGCCTCCCAGCTCAGCGTCGGTCAGGTCGGCCTCTGCCATGAACGCGTTCCGAAGGTCAGCTTCGGTGAGATCGGCATCGATCAGTTCGGCGGCTTCGAGGTTTGCGCCCTGCAGGTGGGCTTCCACCGCATAGGCCCCCCGAAGGTCGACATCGATGAGAAAGGCGTGCTCGAGATGGACGTATGGCATGTACGCCTTTCGCATGTTTGCCCCGGTGAAGACACCGCCCCGCAGCCGCGCCCCCGCGAGCCCTATTTCCGGAGCGTTCGCCGAGACGAAGTACGGCCTGCCGCCGTGAGCTTGTCCGAGACCCGCCTTCTCGAGGTGGGCATGGGTAAATATCGCTCCGTCGATGTCTCCATGCTGCAGCTTGGCCCTCGAGAGGCGCGATCCGGTCAGGTCAGCCGATCGCAGATCCGCATGCCTCATGTTGGCTTCCGCGAGGTTCTTCCTACGCAGGTAGAGGCCGCCCAGGTCCTTATGTCTGAGATCGATGCCCCGCAGATCCTGCTGGAGGGTCAGCGTCAGTTGCAGGGTCTGTTTCTGTCGTTCGGCTTCCTGCTGGCGATTTTGACTCTGCCGTTCGACCTCCTGTTTCCGGCTTTGCTCCCGCGCTGCCTCGTCGATCGAGTTCTGTACCTCGATCTGCCACCAGCCGATCGCTACGGCGACGATGACGCCCACGATCAGGCCCTCACCTAGTCTGACCTGAGCTTCCTGCCAGTTCTGCTCGATCAGGGAGATGCCTAGGATCGCGACGAGGACGACTGCCGTCGCCGCGGTTGCCTCTCCCGTAGTGACATCGGTGAGCCAGAGGAGAAGGACGAAGGTCGCAAGTGGGACCGTGCCCACCACTGCCACCCTGGCCCACCGCCCCATAGTGGCGGTCACGGTATCGCTAGTCGGGTCAGGACGGTCGACGCTGACCAGGCTTGCGGGCCTCGGCGCCGACGACGGAGGCCGGGAAGACGACGCTGCCGTCGGCGGTGACGTATTCGCGGCCGACGGCGAGGGCCGCGTCGCGGATCGCCTGCCGGTCGGCCTCGGAGAGGGGGCTGAGGATCGCGGCCAGGGGGCCGCCGACGTCGAGTATTTTGTCCCACCAGGCCTCGGGGGAGTCGTAGCGCTGCTTCGTCTCCAGCTCGGTGATCTCCGCCTCCGCGAGGCCGGCCTGGTCGAGGAGCTCGCGCAGGCGGGCCGGGTCGCCGAGGGAGAACGGGCCCGGCGCGCCCGGCTCCGGCGGCGGCGCGCCCAGCTGGGACATCACCGCGTTCAGGATCGCCGCCAGCCAGAGGTTCTTCTCGGCCTCTCCCCAGACCGCGAGGACGAGGCGGCCGCCGGGGCGGAGGGCGCGGGCGCTTTCCCGCAGCGCCTGGGCCGCGTCGGGCATCACCATGTAGCCGAAGCGGCAGAGGACGACGTCGAAGGGCTGCTCGTCGAGGTCGATGTCTTCGGCATCGAGGACGCGGGCCTCGACGTTCGCGATCCCGAGCCGGTCGACCCGCTGCCCGACGGCGGCGACCATCGCCTCGGAGAAGTCAGAGCAGAGGACGGTCCCCTCCGGCCCGACCCGGCTCGCCGCCTGGAGGCCGACCCGGCCCGCTCCGCAGGCGATCTCCAGGACCCGCTCTCCCGGCCGCAGGTCGGCGGCCTCGAGCATCCACTTCGCGGCGTCGGCGGAGGCTCCCTTCTCCTCCTCTTCGGCGGCGCGGGCCCAGGTCTCGGCCACCTCGTCCCACTGCTGGGGGTTCGCCTCCCGT
>DASZDI010000427.1:0-2350 GCA_035942135.1 Solirubrobacterales bacterium
GTTGTGGGTTTCGTCGGCGGCCTGCTCGCAATACTGATCCTGTGGCTCGGCAAGATCACCGTGGTGGATCCGCTCAGCGACTCGATAGGCCTGCTTGCGGCGCAGAACAACTCGACCCTGGCCTTCCCGGCCCTGGTCGCGATCCTCTTCGGCGCGGCGATCCTCGTCTCGACGATCGGGTCGGGTGTGACGCTGCGCCGCTTCCTCAAGGTCTGAGGCGGGCGTTGCCCGGGACTTGATGTCGGGAACCTCTAGGAAGCAGTTGTCGACCCCCGTAGTTCAGCGCCGCTGGTGGCCGCTAGACAAAAAAGCTGTCAACTGACGGCTCTTGGGGAAGTGAGCGTCGAGGTCGGTCGGTGCAACCAAGACATCTACAGAAAGGCCCAGCGAACCGGGCCTTTCTGTGACAGATGGGACTGCGCGGGCTGCTCCGAGAGGAGCTGTCAGGTGATGCAGAGTTCGCCCATATAAGGCGAGCCTAGGTTGGAGAACGATTCACCGGGGCCAAGCCCGACAAGCCCAGGAAATATTGCGCCGTGATTTCCCGTGTGGTTGTAAGCGGACCGCGGATTTATGTTGGCAAGGGCATGACAGAACGTTTCGCTCCCGGCGAAGAATGCCCGGTTGCCTCCAAAGGTGGGTCCTTCCCAAACGCAAACAAAACTAGGGGGGCAATCACTTTTTTCGGCTGATGCCTGCGGAGTAAGGGCGAGAAAGGCACTGGCTAGCACGGCAAGTGCTACGAACGTGCTCAAAAGCACGTTCCTTTTATCTAGTCGAACATTCACATTGAGCTTCTTTCTGTATTGGCTTTCGTAATGCGACGAGTAGGAGTTCTAGAGTACTATTAAGTTCCTTGATAAATATCAAGAATTCTATCCTTCTAGGTATCTGCTCAACCTCAGACCAGAGATCCAGTCGCCCTACGCACAGCGATCTCCCCATGCCTTCCGGCAAACTGATCCCTGTGGCTCGGCAAGATCACCGCGGTGGATCCGCTCAGCGACTCAATCAGCCTGTTCGCGGCGCACATCAGGTCGGGCGTGACGCTGCGGCGCTTCCTCAAGGCCTGAGGCGGGCGTGAGAGCACGCGGGGCCGTGGCGTTCGCCGTGGCGCTGGCGGCCTTCCTCGCCGTCGGCCTCTGGCTCGGCGGGCACCCGCGGGCGCTGCCCGAGCCGCTGCGCGACGTCTTCGTCGCCGAACCCGGCGGCCTCGCCGGCGAAGCGGCGGAAGCGATCGAGGACGGCTACTACCGCCCGGTCGGGACCGAGGAGCTCGGCAACGCCTCCCTGCAGGGGATGGTGAGGGAGCTGCGCAGGCGCCATGGCGACCGCTTCACCGAATACTTCTCGCCGGAAAGCCTGGAAAGCTTCAACCAGCAGATCGAAGGCCGCTTCTCCGGGATCGGGCTCTCGGTGCTCGAGGTGAAGCGCGGCCTGCGGGTGGTGCGCGTCTTCCCCCGCTCCCCGGCCGCGCGGGGCGGAATCGAGGTCGGCGACACGGTCGTCTCCGTCGAGGGCGAATCGCTGGCGGGGGTGAGCAGCGCCGAGGCGACGAAGAAGATCAAGGGCCCGGAAGGGACCGAGGTGACGATCGGCGTCCGCGACGGCAAGAGCGGCAAGGCGCGGGAGCTGACCCTGACCCGGGCCGAGGTGACCCTGCCGAACGTGAGCAGCAAGGTCGAGACGGTCGACGGGCGCAGGCTCGGCTACGTCAGCCTGCTCAGCTTCAGCGAAGGCGCCCACGACCTGCTCGGCCGGGCCGTGCGCAAGGTCCAGAAGCAGGGGGCGGAGGGGATCGTCCTCGACCTGCGCCACAACGGCGGCGGCCTGCTCGACGAGGCGGTGCTCTGCGCCAGCCTCTTCCTGCCCGAGGGGGAGGTCGTTGTCACCACCGAGTCCCGCACCCAGGGCGAGGGCGTCCACAAGACCGTCGACGGGAGGCTGTCCTCGCGGCAGCTGGTCGTCCTGATCGACGGCGGCACCGCCTCGGCGGCGGAGATCCTCGCCGCGGCGCTGGCCGACAACCGCGGCGCGCCGGTGGTCGGCAGCCGCTCCTACGGCAAGGGCGTCTTCCAGGAGGAGCGCAGCCTCGCCAACGGCGGCGCTCTGAAGCTGACGGTGGGGGAGTACTTCACGCCCGAGGGGGTCAACCTCGCCGAGAGCCGCGGCATCCACCCCGACGTGCGGGTGCGGGACGACGATGCGACCGCGGTCGACGAGGTCCGGCAGCGCGGCTTCGACGTCCTCGCCCGCCGGGTCGGCCCCTGATGCCGGGCCGGGGCCGGGGACGCCGGGAGCGCAACCGCGGCCAGGCGCCGCGCCAGCGCCGCAGCCGACGCGCGGCGAG
>DASZDI010000428.1:0-12240 GCA_035942135.1 Solirubrobacterales bacterium
GCGAAGAGGTCGAGGAAGGCGTCGTCGGCGAGCTTCGTCTCCTGCAGGCAGACGACGTCCGGGCTCCGTTCGTCCAACCAGGCGAGCAATCGCGGCAGCCGCTGCTTCGCCGAGTTCACGTTCCAGGTGGCGATACGCACAAGCTGGATTCTGCCGCCCCGCTTGACTTCGTAATCCTTTCGATATAGATTCGTAACGGTTTCGTAAGCGACGGAAGACGGAAGGTCCTCGATGTTCAGGTCGATCGCGACCCGCGAGCTTCTCCTGGTGGTGCTGCGGCTGCTCGAGGAGCGGGCGATGACCGCAGGAGAGCTGCTCGAGGAGCTGGAGCGACTGCTCTCCCCCGAGGCTCGGATCAGGCCGGGAGCGGTGCTGATCGCCCTCTCCTCGCTCGAGGCCGAGGGTCTGGTGCGGGTCGCGGCGGCGGACGGTCCGGCCGTCTATCGGGTCACCCCTCGGGGCAGCGAGGAGGTGGCGCGGCGCGCCGACGTCTCCGTGCCCTCGGGGGATCGGCGGCCCGGGCGCTTCGGGCCATCCCTCCCCGGCCGCCGCCGCTCGCGCCCCTCCCCCGCCCCCGAGATCGAGCAGGTCGCGGTCATGTTCACCGACGTCGTCGGCTCGACCGAGCTGCTCGACCGCTTCGGCGATGACGAGGCGCACGAGCTGCGCCGCCGCCACTTCGGCCTCCTCCGCGGCGCCGTCCGCGACCACCGCGGGCGCGAGGTCAAGAACCTCGGCGACGGGCTGATGGTCGTCTTCCAGAGCCCGCCGACGGCCGCGGCCTGCGGGCTGGAGATGCAGCGCGCGGTCGCCTCCGCCGAGGACCCGCTGCAGCTCCGCGTCGGGATCGCCGCCGGCGAGACCGTGCGCGAAGACGACGACCACTTCGGCCGCCCCGTCGTCGTCGCCAAACGCCTCTGCGACGTCGCCGACCCGGGGGCGGTCCTGGTCTCCGGCCCGGTCCGGAGCCTGCTGCCGGACACCGCGGTCGAGAGCGAGCAGCTCGGGCCGCTGACGCTGAAGGGCCTGAGCGAGCCCGTCACCACGACCCTGCTGCGAGCGCGCCCGCTCACGGCGGCCGGGTAGCGCGATGTCCCTCCGCTTCTTCAGGCACGGCGAGCTGCCGCTGGTCCTGCTGGCGCTGCTGGCCGAGCGGCCGATGCACGGCTACGAGCTGATGGCGAGCCTGAAGCGGCTCTTCGGCCCCCGCTACCGCCCCTCGCCGGGCAGCGTCTACCCGGCGCTGGAGGCGCTGGAGGCAGAGGGGCTGCTGGAGGGCGAGAGCGGCGGCGGGCGGACGATCTACCGCGCCAGCGCCGCCGGCACCGAAGCGCTGGCCGAGCGCGCCGACAGCCTCGCCGAGCTGGAGCTGCGGACCGGCGTCGAGGTCCGGCCCGCCCAGTCCCTCGAGGCGACGCTGTCGCGGTTCAAGGCGCGGCTGGCCCCGCTCGCGGGCCGGATCGACGTCGAGGCCGTGACGGCCGTGCTGGACCGGGCCGCGACCGAGATCGAGAGCCAGAACCAGAACCAGAACCACCGCAGACCTGCGAAAAAGGAGAAGAGACGATGAGTGACGCATTCGAGCGGGCCGCCGAGCGGGCCGAGCACGAGTACCGCCGGCGAGGCAGGGAGCGCAACGAGCGGATCAAGCGCAAGAGCTTCCAGATCCACGCGACGGTCTTCGTCGCGGTCCAGGTCCTGCTGGTCGTGGTCTGGGCGCTGCAGTGGCAGCTGGGCGGCACCTCGCATCCGTGGTTCCTCTATCCCCTGCTCGGCTGGGGCGTCGGCTTGGCCGCGCACTACGCCGCGATCAGGCCGACCTCGAAGGACCGCGAGCTCACCGAACAGGCGCAATAGCCGGTCCGCGTCGATCTGGAGCCGGGATCAGGCCGCAGAGTTCCTACACTCCTGAAGGCCGCCGATGACCGACCAGAACGTATTCCTGCAAAAGCGCATCTTCGACTGGTCGCTGAAGCTGCCGGATTGGCAGCGGGCGCTGATGCGCAAGCTCTGCGACGGGCCGCTGGACGAGGCGGGGCGGGCGGAGGTGCTGGCGATGCTCTGCGGGGATCCGGGGGCGCCGCGGCTGCAGCCGCTGGAGCTGCGCAACCTGCCGGCGGACGAGGCGGAGCTGGGGGTCGTCGAGCTGCGGGAGATCCGTGACCTGCGGAACGTCAACCGGCTGGCCGAAGACCAGGCGTTGCGCTTCCGGCCGGGGCTGAACGTCGTCTTCGGCGAGAACGGGGCCGGGAAGAGCGGCTACGGGCGCCTCTGTCGGCGGGTCTGCCGGGCCGCGGAACCCGGCGAGGTGCTGCACGACGTCTTCGATCCCGGCAAGGCGGACGCGCCGCAGACGGCGGAGTTCGTCCTCTCGGTGGACGGCGAGGAGCGGGTGCTGGAGGTCGACCTCAACCGGGAAGCGCCGCGCGTCCTCTCCGCGATGACCGCCTTCGACGCGAGCTGCGCCGAGTTCTGCCTGACCAAGCAGAACACGATCGAGCACACGCCGCGGCCGCTGCGCCTGCTGAAAGAACTGGCCGACGCGCAGGACCAGCTGGCCGAGGACCTGGCGGGGCGGATCGCCGACCGGCGCGAGGCGCTGCCGGAGCTGCCCGAGGTCGACGGCGACCCGGCGGCCGCGGCGCTGCTGGCGCGGGTCGAGGCGGGCCAGGCAGCGCGGGAGGAAGTAGAGAGCTTCGCGGGCTTGGACGAGGCGGAGCTGGAGGAGCTGCGCGAGCTGGAGAAGGCCGAGGCGGCGATCGCCGCCGACCAGAGCCGGGCGCTGGAGACGGCAGCGAGGAAGCGCGCCGCTGCCGTCGAGCGGCTGGCGGCCGAGCTCCAGGACGCCTGGGACCGGCTCGACGACGAGGCGCTGGCGGAGATCGCCGAACTGCGCTCCGGCCTCTCCCGGGCCACCGCCGCGGTCGAGCAGCTCGCCGCCGAGGCGTTCTCCGACCAGCCGCAGCCCGGCACCGGCGGCGACGCCTGGCGGGAGATGTGGGAGGCGGCGCGGCGCTTCGTCGAAGCCGGCGGCGGCGAGTTCCCCGACGCGGGGTCCGAGGCGACCTGCCCGCTCTGCCAGCAGGGCCTCGACACGGCGGCCCACGAGCGGATGCACCGCTTCGAGGCGTTCGTCTCCGGCGAGCTTCGCGAGCAGGTCCGGCGGGTCGACCTGGCGCTGACCGAGCGGCTCGAAGGCCTGCCGGACCTGAAGCAGCTCCTCCACACCGCCGAGGTCGCCGTGGCCGCCGCCGGCGAGCACCTGCAGGGCCCGGCGGACGCCGCGCTCTCCGCCCTCGCCGACCGCCTCGGCATCGCCACCGGGCAGGCGGAGCCGTCCCTGGGCGCGGGCCTCGACCTGAAGCCGCTGCGGGACTACGTGGCGGTGCAGGTCGCCGAAGCCGAAGGGTTCGCGGTCCTCCGCGACGACGCCGAGCGCTCCCGCATCGAGGGCCGCCTGCGCGAGCTGCGCGCCCGCCGTGAGATCGCCGCCGCGCTCGACGACGTCCTCGCCCACCTCGACGGGCTGGAGGCGATCGCCGCCTGGGAAGAGGCGAGGGGGCAGCTGGCGACGCAGAAGATCTCCAACCGGATCAGGGAGCTGAGCAGGCTCGCGATCACGGCTCGCCTGAAGGAGGCGCTGGCGCGGGAGATCGCGGAGCTCGACCCGATCTCCGACCGGGTCGAGTTGAAGCCGTCGGCGAGCAAGGGCAAGCCCGCGGTCCAGTTCAAGCTCCGCAGCGAGGGGCGCGAGCGGGTCGCCAACGTCCTGAGCACCGGCGAGCAGACGGCGCTCGCGACTGCCTTCTTCCTCGCCGAGCTGCAGGTCAGCAACGAGCGCAGCGCGATCGTCCTCGACGACCCGATCTCCTCGCTCGACCACCAGCGCCGCGAGCACCTCGCCACCCGCCTCGCCGAAGAAGCGGGCAAGCGCCAGGTCGTCGTCCTCACCCACGACCTCGTCTTCCTCTACTACCTGCAGGAAAAGGCCGAGGAGCTCGGCGTCGAGTTCCACGGCCAGGCGCTGACGCGAGCCTTCCACGCCGTCGGCGTCGTCGACCCGGACCTGCCCTGGACCGCGAAGTCGCCGATGGAACGCCTGAAGGCGCTGCGGCACCGGCTGAAGACCGAGCTGCGGCCGCTCTTCAAGGGCGACGACCCGCGCTACGAGCGGGAAGCCGAGCTGTGGCGGCTGGACCTGCGCAAGGCCTACGAGCGGATGATCGAGGTCTACGTCCTCGGCGGCACCGTCGAGCGGCAGGCGCGGCACATCCAGGTCCGCAAACTGCACAACGTCAGGTGGACGCCGGAGCTGGCGCTGGAGATCGACGCCGCGGTCAAGGAGCTCTCGGCGGGCGCGCACCAGGGGCCGCTCGGGCAGCAGGCCTCGCCTCTGTCCCTGGCCAAGCTGGAAGCGCTGCTGGCGAAGTTCGAGGCGCTCTGCGAGCAGGTGAAGCCGGGCCGCGACCGCGAGGACGAGAAAGCCGACGAGGCGCCGCCCCGCCTGCTGCGGGTCAGCCCGGAGAACCTGAAGACCCGGCCCGCGGGACCGCGCCCGGCGGGCAAGCGCGAGCGGCCCGGGCTCTCGAAGCGGTAGCTAGCCGAGCTTGCGCTCGAGCGACTCGGTCCTCACACGACGCCGACACCCGCCGCGCGCTTCAACCTCACGCAGGGGTAGGCGCCGCGGATGTGCTGGTTGAAGAAGCGCCCCTTCGACTCGGCCTGCATCAACAGGGCCAGCATCTGCTCCGGCACGTCGAGGTACTGGTAGAGGCCGCCGTTGCGGAAGCACACCTCGAGGACCTTCTTTTCGTAGCCGACGGAGTCGATGCTGCTCGACTCGACGGGGACCCTGTGCATCGCGGGCTCCTGAGCTCGAACTTTGCAGTTGACCTCAAGTTACCCGGAAGCGGCCCCGGGGGAACCCTTCCGCTGCCGGTAGCGGCGCGTCTTCTCGCGGTTGCCGCACTCCTCCATCGAGCACCAGGTGCGGGAACGGTTGCGGGTGGTGTCGAAGAAGGCCCAGCGGCACTCGTCGGCGGCGCAGGCCTTGAGCCGGGCCCAGGCGCCGTGGGACTGGACCCGCTCGACCGCCAGGACGAGGCGGGCTTCGAAGCCGGTCAGGTCGGCGCGGGCGGGGACGAGGCCGAGCAGGCCCCCGGCCGAGATCGTCGGGCGGTAGCGGCTGCGTTCGGCCGCCTCGCGCAGGGGCGCCAGCTCCTCGTCGTCGGCCGCGCCGCCGTTGTTGGCCCGCAGCAGGGCGCGGAGGGACTCGCGCAGCGCCCGCACCCGCTCGAGGTCCTCGGCGTCCACGTCCGGGAGGAATTCCCCGCTGGCCGCCTCGATCCACGCCTGCAGCTGCGCCGGGTCCGCGAGCTCCTCGCTCTCGGCCTCGAGGTCGCAGGTGTTGACGAAGGCGACCAGAAGATCGGCCTCCTCCTGCACGGTCTTTTCGATCTCCCTTGACACCGGCTATCCAGCTTAGCTAGTGTGGATGACACCGGCAACAGTCGATAGCCAGTGTCACGACGACCTGAGGAGGCCGACCATGAGATTCCTCGCAAGCCTCACCCTCGCCAACGCAGTCGAGTCGCAGCGCCGGATGCGGGAGGTCGCCGAGCGCGATCGCCGAGCGCGTCGCCGCTAGCCGTGCTGGGGGAGGAGCTGCGTCCCGGCCTCTGGCGCTGGACCGCGCACCACGAGGAGTGGAAGAAGGAGGTGGCCGCGGTGGCGGTCCTCACCGCCGATGACCTGGTCCTGATCGACCCCTTGCTGGTCGGCGACCAGTGGGAGCGGCTCGAAGCGGCCCGCGGCGACCGCCGCCTCCACGTCCTCCTGACGATCCACTGGCACGCCCGCTCCGCGGCAGAGGTCGCCGCCCGCTTCGGCGGCGCCCACGTCTGGGCCCACTCGCGCAACCGCGCCGCGGTGGCCCGGCGGGCGCCCGTCAGCGACGTCTTCCGGATCGGCGACGAGCTCCCCGCGGGCCTGGTCGCGCTGGAGGCGCGGCCGCGCAGCGAAGTCCTCTTCTGGGAGCCGCACTCGAAGGCGCTGATCGTCGGCGACGCCCTGCTCGGCGACGGCGAAAAGGGCGACGGCCTCCACACCTGCCCCGCCTCCTGGCTGCCGGAGTCGACCGACCTCTCGGAGCTGCGGGCCTCGCTGCGCTCGGTCCTCGACCTGCCGCTGGAGATGGTCCTCCCCTCCCACGGCTCTCCCGTCTTCTCGGGCGCGAAGAAGGAGCTGGCCCGCGTCGCCGCCGAAGAAGCGGCCGGCTAGCCGATCTCGATCACGCCGAGGAGCAGCAGCAGGACCAGGGTGACCGCGGCCGAGAGCAGCAGCGAGCCGCCGCAGCCGAGGTTGTTGGAGAAGAAGAGGAACACGTCCTCCCTCTCTACCCCTGGAGCTTCTCCTTCAGTCGCTGCAGCGCGATCACCGTGGTCGCGTCGCGGACCTGCGGCAGCGCCTGCTCGATCTCGGCCAGCGGCAGCCGGACGATCTCGATCTCCTCGTCGTCGTCCCGCTCCCCGCCCGCCGGCGAGAGGCCGGTGGCCTCGAAGATCGTCACCTTCTCGGTGAGGAAGCCGGGGCTGGGGTAGACGACGTGGAGCAGGCCCCACTCCTCGGCCCGCAGCTCCGCCTCCTCGGCCAGCTCCCGCTGCGCGCACTCCAGCTCGCTCTCTCCCTCGACGTCCAGCGTCCCCGCCGGGATCTCCAGCAGCCGGTCCTCCTCGACCGCCTCCCGCGGCTGCCCGACCAGATAGGCGAACTCCTCGTCATAGGCAAGCACCGCAACCGAGCCGGGGTGCTGCACCACCTCCCGCTCGACCTCCGTCCCGTCGGCGCGCCGATAGCGCTTGGAGACGAAGTCGACGTGCTTCCCCTCCTTCAGGGTCTTGGTCTCGAGCAGATCCATCGGGTCGCACTCCATCAAACCGAACATCCGCTTGCTCCGCTCAGGCTCCGCGCTGCTCCAGCCGAACATGCACCGATGAGTGTCGAAATGGGAACGAAGCGGGTCGCCGGGCAGCACGCCCGCGCCCAGGCCCGAGTCCTCTCCAAGGTCGAGATGTGGATCGGGATCGGCGGCGTGTCCGCGCTGCTGGTCGGATGGCTGCTCCGCGTCCCCAGCGAGGCGCTGATCCTCTTCGAGCTCGCAGCCATCGCCGCCCTCGTGGTCGTCGGCCGCCGCGTCGACCGGGACTTCGGCCGCTGGCTGCGGGGCGCCGAAGGCGAGGAAGCGGTCGGGGAGCTCCTCGACGGCCTTGCGGCCGATGGCTGGCTGGTGATCCACGACGTCTCCTTCGGCCGCGGCAACATCGACCACGTCGTGATCGGCCCCGGCGGGGTCTTCACCGTCGAGACGAAGAGCCACGCGGGGCGGATCTCCCTCGACAGGCTGGACCCGAAGATGGTCGCTCAGGCCTACGCCGAGAAGAAGTCCCTGGAAACGATCACCGGGATCAAGGTGCAGGCCCTGCTCGTCTTCAGTCGCGCCTACCTGATCGGCCGCGTCCCGGCGAAACGGCGAGGGGTGACGGTGGTGCCGGCGAAGATGCTCCCCTGGTTCTTCTCACGGCGACGGCCGACGATGTCGCCGCAAGAGGCGCGGGAGATCCACGACCGCCTCGCCCCGGCGGTGGGACAGGGTGTCCCGGTCCCGAGCGAACCGTCCATCCCGGCCTGAATCAGCTCTCCGTTGACAGAGCAATGATGTCCTTGAGCCGAGGCCAGATGACGAGGTCTACTCGTTCTCGTGCCTCCGGGCTCGAGGGCAGCGCGCCCTCCAGCCCGCGGTCGAAGTCGCGATGCCTGGACAGCTCATCGAGTCTCTGGCTTACGTACGTGCGAGCAGCCTCCGGCGCCGTCGCGATCTCCTCCGTCAGCTCCTCGCGACCATCGATCAGCGCAACGACGTCGCCGAAGTCACGGCTCCCGAAGAAATCGAGCTTGCCGCGGGTGGAGAAGGCCTCCAGCTTCGTCGCCGATAAGAACGGCGGTGGGATCGCGCGAATCTCCCGACCGGACGGCAGCGCCTTGGCAACGGCATGGGCAAACGCATCCGCCTGCCAGCGGTTCTCGAACCCGAGAATCGAAGCCTCGGTCGGCATCACGTCGAGGACCAGCCCGGAGCCGCGATGCTTGAAGCGGCAGAGGACCCCGCTCTCCGCGTCGTTCTCAAAGTCCGCCGCCCGAAGGCGTTTTTCGAACCGGTAGTAGTCCCGTCGGGTCGTGATCTCGACGACTACGTCGACATCCGCGGTCGGTCGGAACTCCGGTGCCGCTTCGTCGGTGATCCACAACTCGACCGTTGCGCCACCCACGAAAACGACCTCGTCGAGCAGTGCGTCGAGATGCTCGACCGCCTGCTCCAGCATCCTCAAGTTCTCGAGGTTCATTCCGGGAGGGGAGCGTAAAGCCGCTCTTCGAGCTTCTTGACTGCCAAGGCGCGCTCCCGGGCGTTGCCGATCCGGATCGCGTCGACCAAGGAAAGGAGCTCCCAGAGAACCCGATCCTTCCGGGCGGCGTCAGGAACCGACGGGTGCAGCGGCTCGAGATGGATCCCGCGGGCTTCACCGCCCGCGTCCGCCCAGACAGGAGGGTTGCCCGAGGAGAGAAGCTCGTCGGAAAGAGGGGGAGCGCCCCACGCAGTGGGACGACCTCGTGCTTCGCCTCCCCATACCGGTGGGAAGACGTACTTGAGGCCGTGAGCAAGAAACTCGAGGAGAGCATTCGCCACGGTCTCCCGTCGCTTCGGGTCGTAGAGCCCGGCTTCGGCGGCCCGTTGCAGGCTGCGATGGACAGTCGAGGCGCTCAAGCAGAGTTCGTGCCCGATGCTGTCGAAGGTCCACGAAGGGGGATGCCCCGCGAGCTTCAGGAGCACCAGGATGTCCTGAGATTTGACCATCAGCCCAGCGTAGCGGGATTGCATTCCATATTCCAGAATCTGGAACGTAGGATCTGATCTTGCGCCCTAGCTCGAGGTCGGGAAGCTCATCGAGCCGGGGCCGGTGGCGTTGGTCTCGGGCCAGCGGCTGGTGATCGCCTTGGCGCGGGTGTAGAAGCGGACGCCCTCGGGGCCGTGGATGTGGTGGTCGCCGAAGAGGGAGTCCTTCCAGCCGCCGAAGGAGTAGAAGGCCATCGGCACCGGGATCGGGACGTTGATGCCGATCATCCCGACTTCGACCTCGCGCTGGAAGCGGCGCGCCTCGTGGCCGGAACCGGTGAAGACGGCGGCGCCGTTGGCGTAGGGGTTGGCGTTGATCGTGGCGATCGCCTCGTCGAGGCTGCCGCTGCGCACCACCGAGAGGACCGGGCCGAAGATCTCGTCGCGGTAGACCGACATCTCCGGCTCGACGTGGTCGATCAGGGTCGGCCCGACCCAGAAGCCGCCGCCGTCGATCTCCAGCTCGCGGCCGTCGACGGTGAGGTTGGCGCCCGCGGCGGCCCCCTGGCCGATGTAGTCGACGATCCGCTCGCGCGCCTGCGGGGTCACCACCGGCCCCATCTCCGAGGCGGGGTCGAGGCCGGGGCCGACCTTGATCTCCCGCGCCCGGCGCGCCACCTCCTCGACCAGCGGCTCGGCCGCCTCGTCGACCGCGACGGCAACGGAGATCGCCATGCAGCGCTGCCCGGCCGAGCCGAATCCCGCCGCGGCGAGCTGGTCGGCGGCGTAGGCGAGGTCGGCGCCGGGGAGGACGACGGCGTGGTTCTTCGCCCCGCCGAGCGCCTGCACCCGCTTGCGCTTGCTCGTAGCGCGGGCGTGGACGTAGGAGGCGATCGGGGTCGAGCCGACGAAGGAGACCGCCGCCACGTCGGGGTGGTCGAGCAGCGCGTCGACCGCGACCTTGTCGCCGTGGACGACGTTGAAGACGCCCGCCGGCAGGCCCGCCTCCGCGTAGAGCTCGGCGACCAGGTTCGAGGCCGAGGGGTCGCGCTCGGAGGGCTTCAGTACGAAGGCGTTGCCGCAGGCGATCGCCACCGGGTGCATCCACATCGGCACCATCGCCGGGAAGTTGAAGGGGGTGATCCCGGCGCAGACGCCGAGCGGCTGGCGGAAGGAGAAGGCATCGACACCGGAAGAGACCTGGTCGGAGTACTCGCCCTTCAGCAGTTGCGGGATCCCGCAGGCGAACTCGACCACCTCGAGCCCGCGCAGGACCTCCCCCCTGGCGTCGTCGAGCACCTTGCCGTGCTCGGAGGAGACGATCCGCGCCAGCTCCTCGACGTTGCGGTCGAGCAGCTCGCGGAAGGCGAACATCACCTTGGCGCGGCGGCTGAGCGAAGCTTCGGACCACTCCTCGAAGGCGGCGCGGGCCGCCGCGACCGCGGCGTCGACGTCGGCGGGCTCGGCCAGCACCACCTCGGCCTGCCGCTCGCCGGTCGCCGGGTCCCACACCGGGGAGGTCCGGGACGAGGCGCCGCCCGTCTCCTCGCCGCCGATCCGGTGCCGGATCGTGCGCACGGTGCGCGCCTCGGTGGCGGTGGCGTCCATGGAAGTCATTGTGACCCAAGTGCTCCGGTCATTTGAACCGCTATGCGGCACAAAGGTCCGGCGGACCTCTGCCGAAGTGGACTACGGGAGCGGCAAGGGGACCGGCGTCGGCGGGTCTTCGCCGCGGACGACGGCGATCGCGTTGCGGGCGGCCAGCTCGGCCATCGCGGTGCGGGTCTCGACGGTGGCCGAGCCGAGGTGGGGAGCGAGGACGACGTTGTCGAGCCCCAGCAGCCCGGGCTCGACCCGCGGCTCGTGCTCGTAGACGTCGAGCCCGGCGGCGGCGATCCGGCCCGCCGCCAGCGCCTCAGCCAGGGCCCGCTCGTCGACGACCGGGCCGCGGGCGGCGTTGACGAGCACCGCGCTCGGCTTCATCGCCTCCAGCTCGGCGGCGCCGATCAGGTGGTGCGTCTCCGGCGTCAGCGGGCAGTGGAGGCTGATCACGTCGGCCTCGGCCAGCAGCCGCTCCAGCGGCATCCGCTCCGCCTCGAGCGCCGCCGTGACCGCAGGCGGCGCCGGGTTGCGGGAGTGGTAGGCGATCTCCATCCCGAAGGCCCGCGCCCGCTCCGCCACCCGCCGGCCGATCCCGCCGAGGCCGACGATCCCGAGCAGCTTGCCGCGCAGCGAGCTGCCGAGCATGAAGTGCATCCCCCAGCTCCAGGGGCGGCCGGAGCGGACCAGCCGGTCGCCCTCGGCGAGCCGCCGCGTCGCCGCAAGGAGCAGCGCCAAGGTCAGGTCGGCGGTCGCGTCGTCGAGCACCCCGGGGGTGTTGGTCACGGTCACTCCCCGCCGCGCCGCTGCCGCGAGGTCGACGTTGTCGTAGCCGACCGCGACGTTGGCGACGCAGCGCAGCCCCGGCCCCGCCGCCTCGAGGAGCTCTTCGTCGACGCGGTCGTCCAGCAGGGTGAGGACGGCGGTCGCCCCGGCGACCAGCTCCAGCAGGTCCGGCCGCGGGATCGCCTCCTCCCGCTCGTCGATCCGCACCTCACCGACCTCGCGGAGCATCTCAACCGCCGACTCCGGGACCCGGTTGGTGACAGCGAAGACAGAACTAAAAAACTCCCGAGACGCGCCTTTGCCAATTGCGCCTCGGGAGTCGAAAGGAATGATTCGCGTCTTCTGTTTTGTCACGGGTGGGACCCGCTTTCAAGAGCTGAAGAGTGACCCTGTGAGGAAGTGACAAAGGGCACCTCGCGCCCCTGTCACACGCCTTCCGGCTTCAACACCAACACACAGAGATCGTCGCGGATCGGGCGGTCGGCCCAGTCGAGGATCGTCTTTTCGACCTCGTTCACCATCGCCCGCGCCCCCAGCCCGGAGAGCGGGGCGAGCACGCCGCTCAGCCCCTCCAGCCCGAGCATCTCCTTGCCGCGCCGGACGTCGGTGGCGCCGTCGGTGTAGACGACCAGGCCCTCGCAGCCGGCGATCGAGCTCGCGGTGTTCTCCAGCTCCAGCCTCTCTTCGGCGCCGAGCAGGAAGGTGGTGCCGTCGGCGGGCAGCTCCCGCAGCTCCGGCAGCAGCAGCGGCGCCGGGTGCCCCGCCCGCGCCCAGCACATCTCCCCCTCGGCGGGGTGCAGCCGCAGGCAGACGGCGCTGACCAGCTCCTGCTCGCGCCCGCGCCGTTCGGCCAGGGCGGCGTTGGCGAGGGCCAGCAGCTCGGCCGGGTCGCTGGTGTTGGCGGCGAAGGCGGCGAAGCGGGCGCGGATGAAGGTCGCCAGCCGCGCCGCCTCCGGCCCGTGGACGAC
>DASZDI010000429.1:0-3174 GCA_035942135.1 Solirubrobacterales bacterium
ACGGTCGAGCACCTCTCGCTCGCGGTCGCGATCGTCCTCATCGGCACCTACGTGGTCGGCCTCTTCTTCTCGATGAAGACCCACCGCGCGCTCTTCAACCCCGAGTACGAGGAGGAGGACACCTGGGGCTGGTCTGTCCGCACCTCGATGATCGCGCTGGCGGTCTCCGGCCTGCTGGTCGGGCTGATGTCCGAGGTCCTGGTCGGCTCGATCAGCGAGGCCTCCGAGTCGATCGGCCTCTCCGAGTTCTTCGTCGGCGTGATCGTCGTCGCGATCGTCGGCAACGCCGCCGAGCACTGGGTCGCCGTCCTCGTCGCGGCGAAAAACAAGATGGACCTGGCGGTCAACATCGCGATCGGCTCCAGCGCTCAGATTGCCCTCTTCGTCGCCCCGGTGCTCGTGATCGCCTCCTTCTTCATGGGCCCGTATCCGCTGGCGCTCGTCTTCAACGGCTTCGAGCTCGGCGCGATCCTGCTGACGATCCTGGTCGCCCAGCACGTCACCACCGACGGCGAGTCGAACTGGTTCGAGGGCGTGCAGCTGCGGGCGCTCTACTTCCTCCTCGGCCTTGCCTTCTACTTTGCCTAGCCGCTCCGGCGGATAGCCTGCGCCGATGGAAGCGCTCCTGCTGCTCTTCAGCTTCGCCGTCGTCCTCGCCGGCGCCCTGCTCTTCACCAACGCGATCGAGTGGATCGGCCACAAGTTGAACCTCGGCGAGGGCGCCGTCGGCAGCATCCTCGCCGCGGTCGGGACGGCGATGCCGGAGACCCTGATCGCGATCGTCGCCCTCTTCAGCGCCAACGCGGGCTCCGAAGACGTGGCGATCGGGGCGATCGTCGGCGCGCCCTTCCTGCTCGGCACCCTGGCGATGGGCCTGGTCGGCCTCTACGCCTACCTCTACCGCGAAAAACGGCCTCAGGGGGTGGAGCTGAACGCCCACAAGCCGACGCTCGAGCGCGACCTGCTCTTCTTCCTCGTCCTCTTCGCCATCGCCGGGCTGCTGGCCTGGGGACCCCCGCCGGAGGTGCGGATCCCGGTCGGGATCGTCTTCATCCTCGCCTACTTCTTCTACATCGCCCTGACGCTGCGCGGCGGCGGCGAGGTCCAGGACGAAGAGACGCTCAACCCGTTGATCTTCGAGCGCCGCTCCGAACGCCGCGAAGACCCGGCCCTGGCGCTCTGCATCATCCAGCTCCTGGTCGGGCTGGGGGCGATGGTCGGCGGCGCCCACCTCTTCGTCGAGGAGCTGCTCCACATCGCCGAGAGCATCGGCGTCGACGCCCTGGTGCTGGCGCTGATCCTGGCGCCGCTGGCGACCGAGCTCCCGGAGAAGGTCAACAGCTTCTTCTGGGTGCGGGAAGGCAAGGACTCCCTCGCCCTCGGCAACATCACCGGCGCGATGGTCTTCCAGTCGATGGTCCCGGTCGGGATCGGCCTCATATTCACCGACTGGGAGCTGACCTGGACCGCGACCCTCTCGATCGGCCTCGGCGTCGCCGGCGGCCTGCTCGCATACGAGAGCCTCCACCTAGCCGGTCGCTTCAAACTCCCGGCCGTGATCGGCTGGTTCGTGTTCTACACCGCGTTCATCGTCGCGGTAGTCATCAGCGCCTGAGCGACGGCTCAGGCTGCCGCAAGTTCGCCGAGAGCTTTCAACACGACGTCGTCGTGCGTTTTTGGCGAGACCTTGGGGAAGACCTTGGCGATCCTGCCCTCGGGGTCGACGATGAAGGTCGCCCGCTGCACCCCCATGTACTTCTTGCCGTACATCGACTTCTCGACCCAGGCGCCGTACTTTTCGGCGACCGCGTGGTCGGCGTCGGCGAGCAGGGTGAAGTCGAGGTCGTACTTGCCCGCGAACTTGTCGATCGCCTTCACCTCGTCCGGTGAGATCCCGAGCACCCGCGCCCCCGCCTCCGCGTAGTCGGCGCGCCGGTCGCGGATGCCGCAGGCCTGGGTCGTGCAGCCGGGGGTGTCGGCGCGGGGGTAGAAGTAGAGGACGACGGTCTCGCCGCGCAGGTCGGAGAGCTCGACCTCCTCGCCGTGCTGGTCGGGCAGGCTGAAGTCGGGCGCCTTGTCTCCCTCGGCGAGCACGGCTACTCCTCGGGGTCCGGGTCGGGATCGGGTTCCGGGCGTTCCTCGTCTTCTTCGAAGTCGTCGTCGGTCGCTTCGAGGGCGCTGCCCGGAAGCGGGGCGGGGCGCCCCTGCGTCTCAAAGCTCTCGAGCGCGCGGTCGCGCCCGTCCTCGTCGACCGGGACGTCGTCGGAGACGCGGACCCACTCGGTGCCTTCGTACCCCTCCAGGTTGTCGAAGACCTCCTGGTCGATCGAGGCGGAGTCGTCGACGATCACGACCACCTCGGTCTGGGGGTTGAAGTAGGTCCCCGGCTGGACGAGCATCTCCTCGACCTCGTAGAGGTTCTCCTCGGAGCGGGCCATTACGGCGATCCTACGAGATCGGCCAGTTGCTTTTGCGTCTCCGCCTCGACGTCGAGCGGCTCGAGGCCCTGGCGCAGGCGCCGTTCGTTGCGGGCGAGCACCAGCTGGCGCACCTCGGCCCGGAGCTCGGCGTCGATCGCCTCGCCCCCGCGCGGTCGCTCGGCCGCGGCGAGCAGGCGTTCCGTCTCCGCCTCGACGTCCAGCGGCGGCTCGCCGCGCTGCCGCAGGCGCTCGGACTTGGCTTCCAGCATCTGCCGCACCTCGGCGGCCTGCACGGCGGGGTCGACCGGGGGCGGCGGGGCGCCCGGGCGGCTCGGCGGCGGCGTCTCGTCGCCGATCGAGAAGCCGCCTTTGCCGAAGCTGTGCCAGGAGGCGGCCGAGCGGTGGAAGAGGTAGCCGGCGATCGGCGCGGCGATGCCGGAGATCGCCAGCAGGACCGCTCCCTTCTCGGTGGCCGTCATCGCCGCCGGCGCTCCGGCTCCACAGAGGCGCCGATTGCCGCTGCCAGGTCCATCGGTTCAGGGTAAACAGGCCGGCTCTCCCGCCCGGTCCGCTAACCTTGAGGGCCGGTTGACTGACCAGTCAATCGGTGGAACGCCACCTGCCGGCGGCGCTCCCGCAGACTTCAGAGAAAGCACCTAAAAAAGGAGCCCCGACCGGTGGTCGACTTCACCCTTACCGACGCGCAGAAGGACCTGCGCGAGCTGGCTCACAGCTTTGCCGAGATAGAGATGCG
>DASZDI010000430.1:0-2712 GCA_035942135.1 Solirubrobacterales bacterium
GGCGAAGCCCGCGCTCCGAGTTCTCCCCGAGCGCAAGCGAGGGGAGGTCAATTCCGGAGGGAGGGGTATCGGCACCCTCCACCGCAACGCCCCGTCCACACCGTAACTTGACAACCGCTAATCCGACCTATCCACTCGGAATCGAGCAGACCGCATTCCAGAGCCGTTTCTGCCATCCTCTTAGCCGATGCCTTCTATGTCTGGGGATGAGCTCCAAGAGCTTTCAGAACGCCAAGATCCCCGACTCCTCAGAGCTCTCGACGTAGTAGCCCCCGGCGGTGCCCTGCGCGAGGGGATCGACAACATCGTCCACTCGCGGACGGGCGGCTTGATCGTCGTCGGCGACCTCGACGACATCTCCCACCTGCTCTCGGGCGGGATCAAGCTCGACGTCGATTACTCGCCGGCGATGCTCTACCAGGTGGCGAAGATGGACGGGGCGATCGTGCTCAACGGCGAGGCGACGAAGATCGCCTGGGCCAACGTCCAGCTGATGCCGGACCCGACGATCCTCAGCTCGGAGACCGGCACCCGCCACCGCACCGCCGAGCGCGTCTCCAAACAGACGACCGCGCTGGTGATCGCGATCTCGCAGCGCCGCGACGTCGTCTCGCTCTACGTCGAGGGGACGAAGTACATCCTCCAGGACATCCCGGCCGTGCTCGCCAAGGCGAACCAGGGCCTGGCCACGCTCGAGAAGTACCGCCAGCGCCTCGACCAGGTCTCGGGCCGGCTGACGCGGCTCGAGTTCGAGGGCGGCGGCGTCCTCCACGACGCGCTCTCGGTCCTACAGCGGGCCGAGCTGGTGACGCGGATGGCGGTCGAGGTCGAGCGCTACATCGTCGAGCTCGGCACCGAGGGCCGGCTGATCGAGATGCAGCTGGAGGAGACGATGGTCGGCGTCGCCGCCGACAAGACCGCGCTGATCCGCGACTACTCGGTCGAGGACTCGGAGGAGAACCTCAGCGCGGTGCTGCAGGCGCTGGGCCGGATGCCCCACCAGGACGTGCTCGACTTCGGTCGCCTCGCCGAGCTGCTCGGCTACGACCGCAAGGTCAACACCCTGGACTTCCCGGTCGCGGCGCGTGGATACCGGGTGTTGGGCCGGGTCCCGCGCATTCCCAAGCTTGTCGTCCAGAAGATCACCCACGAGCTGGGCGGGTTGGAGGAGGTCCTCGCGGCCTCCGACGAAGACCTCGCCGCCGTCGACGGAGTCGGCCCCACCCGGGCCAAGGACATCCGCGAGGCCCTGGGGCGGCTCCAAGAGGTTGATCTGGTCGACCGGTACTTGCAGAGCTGACGGCCCACTCGCCGTCGACAAACGAAAGGAGTCACCGATTTCCGAGCTAGACGAGGCCACCATGGAGGCTGTCTTCGAGGACGTGGAGTACGTCTGCGACTTCGAGATAGGCGACAAGGTCGTTTACCCGCATCACGGCGCGGGCCTGGTGATGACCAAAGAGACCCGTGAGCTGATGGGGGAGGAGCGTGAGTACCTCACGATCAAGATCCTCCACAACGAGCTGACGGTGATGGTGCCGTGCGAAAACGCCGGCAAAGCGGGCCTGCGGCGCATCATCGACGAGGAAGAAATCAAGAAGGTCACCGACGTCCTCACCGATGACGTCTCGGAGATGCCGAAGAACTGGAACCGGCGCTTCAAGTACAACCGCGAGAAGATCAAGACCGGCGACGTCTTCGAGCTGGCCGAGGTCGTCCGCAACCTCGCCATCCGCGAGATGGAAAAGGGCCTCTCCACCGGCGAGAAGCAGATGTACACCCGGGCGAAGAAGATCCTCGCCTCGGAGTTCATGTACGCGCTCGACAAGGACGAGGAGGGCGCGGAGGAGTACCTGGACGGGCTCTTGGAGGAGCGCTTCGCCGCCACGGCGACCGCCTAGCAGTCCGGCAGTAACCGCAGTCATCGCGGCCGCCGGCGCCGGGGAGCGACTCGGAGCCGGCGGTCCGAAGGCCTTCGTGCCGGTGGCGGGGAGGCCGATGATCGAGTGGTCGCTCGATGCCTTCGCGGCGTCCGAGTCGGTGCGCTCGATCGTCGTCGCCGCCCCGCCGGGGCACGTCGGCGACGTCGCCCGCGGCCGGCGCGACCTCGGGGTCGTCCCCGGCGGCGCCACCCGGGCGGAGTCGGTCGCCAACGCCCTCGAGGCGGTGGGGACGGGATACGTCGCGATCCACGACGCCGCCCGCCCGCTGCTGACGCCGGAGCTGGTCGAAGCGCTCGTCGCCGCCCTCGACGCGAACCCCGACGCCGGCGGCGTCATCGCCGCCGCCCCGGTCACCGACACGATCAAGCGGGCGGATCGAACGAACCTTCAATTGACCCCCTCAGAGGAGGCAAATCGTCGGTTCGTTGTCGAGCGCACCGAGAACCGCTCGACGCTCTGGGCCGCGCAGACGCCTCAGGTCTTCCGCACGGAGGCGCTGCGGGAGGCGCTGGCCGCGGCCGAGCGGCCGGAGGAGGCGACGGACGAGGCGATGCTGGTCGAGGCATCTGGCGGCACCGTCCTGATCCACCCCGTCGAAGGGCAGAACCTGCAGGTGACGACGCCGCTGGACCTGCGCGTGGCCGAGCTGCTGCTCGCGGAGCGCGCCGCGGCCGGCGCGCAGTCCCGCAGCAGCACGTAGAGCAGCGTCGCCGCGAAGCAGAGCTGGCCGATCCCGAGCGCGACGCCGAGGTTGGCCGCGCCGAGGAGC
>DASZDI010000431.1:0-5287 GCA_035942135.1 Solirubrobacterales bacterium
CTCCTCGACATCGCCGATGAGCGTCGCGCCCAGGAAGGCGACTCCGACGACCTCGCCGTAGCCATCGAGCTGGAACTGCTCGGAGGCCGCGTTTCCCACTCGAACAGGTTGTGAGCCCTCATAACCCGGGAGGTGGGGGAGCTCGAACTCCGTCAATCGCCGCTCGCCGCCGACCCCGTACATGATCTGGATCGTCTCCGGGTCGCCGGTGCCCACGCGCAGCAGGAAGTCGCGGAAGGCGAGCGCCTCGTCCGTGTAGCCCATCGCGAGCAGCGCCTCGAGCGCGAGCACCGAATCGCGCAGCCAGCAGTAGCGGTAGTCCCAGTTCCGCACGCCGCCGATGTCCTCGGGCAGGGACGTCGTCGGCGCCGCGATCACCGCTCCGGTCTCCGCGGAGGTCATCGCCTTTATCGCGATCAGCGAGGTCATCACCTGATCGCGATAGGGGCCCTCGTACCGACACCGGTCGCTCCAGCGCCGCCACCACGACTCCGTGCGAGCGAGGGCGGAGTCGGCGTCCTCGACCAGCGGTGCAGGCGCGTAGGAGAGGTGCCAGGTCAGGGTCAGCCGCTCCCGGGCGCCTTCGGCCACCTCGAACTCGCTCCGGATGGTGCCGTCCTCCACCGTCAACGGAAGCGAAGTGCTGAGCCCGAAGGCGTCAGGGCCGGCGGTGGCAGTTGCCCCGTCCGGGGAGAGCTCCGCCCACGGCTGAATCGAGGCGTAATCGGGCCGCACCGCCAGTTGCATCCGCAAGGGGACCCGTCCCTCGATTCCCTCGACGATCCGGATCATCCGCGGCGGCCCCTCGCCCCGCAGCGGCATGAAGTCGATGAAGCGAACCGCCCCCTCGGCAACCCGGACCTCCGTCTCCAATACGAGCGTCCCGGGCCGGTAGCGACGGGTGGTTTCAAGCGGCTCGCCCGCCGGCGACAAGACCCAGCGTCCGTGCCGCTCGTCTCCCAAGAGGGCCGAGAAGCACGACGCGGAGTCGAAGCGCGGCAGACAGAGCCAGTCGACGGACCCACCGCGTCCGACAAGGGCCGCAGTCTGCAGGTCGCCGATCAAGGCGTAGTCCTCAAGGCGCATCGGCCCCTCCTTCTTCGTTGAGCACCCGATGCGCTACCCGGCGGCCAGAAGGCGCCGCTTCTGGGCCTCGAACTCGTCATCCGACAAGGCGCCTTCGCGGCGCAGCGAGCTGAGGCGCTCAAGCTGCTCCAACTGCGCGGCCGGCGACAGCTCCTCCTCATCGCGCCCTGCGCCGTGGCCGCGGCGCCGGTCGTACAACTCCCGCACCCGCCGGCCGAAACGCCCCGGCTCCTCGTCCGGGAACTCGCTGATCGCCTGCCGGCGCAGCGCCTCCGTGCCGAGGGCGAAGAGGACGGCGAAGAGCAGGATGCCGAAGGGCTTGCGGAAAGCGGCGATCGGCGCCCAGGCGATCAGAGCCAGCCAGATCGCACCAGCGACACCGTAGGCGGCGGCCTGGCGCTCGCGAAAGTAGGGCGCTGCGTCTCGGCGGAGCGCGACCGCCGGAGCGGTCCTCCCCGCCAGCCAGGCGCCGATGACGGCAAGGATGCCGAAGGCGATCGCCGAGACGGCCACGGTCACGAGCAGCGAGGTGCCGATGTCCCAGCTCGCCTGCACCGCAGGCTCAACCGAGGCGGTCTTCGCCAGGGAGCCGGTGACGCTGTTCCCGGCGATCTCGCGGACCAAGAGCGCGAGCACACCGGCGACGATGAAGCCGAAGCCGGCCCCTCGCACCGCCTCCCGGCGGCGACCTCGGGCCAGGTAGACGGCGCCGCCGAAGAGCAGGATCAGAAGAGCGGTGAGGACGATCGGCAGTTTGCGGATCGCCTTGGCGATCTCCTGCGTGGTCGAGAGCTGCTCGGAATCGAGGACTTTCAGTTCCCCGGCGTCCTCGGGCAGTTTCGCGATCAGGTCCCCCGGCACTCCCACCTGTTCGCCGACCTGTTCGACAACGGTGCCGAGTTGAAGGGTGACTTCCCCTTCCTCGGTTGAGACGACAGAACCACCGCCGTTGACCACCGCCAGGAACTGCTCGTGGGCGGCTCGGTTCGCCTCCTCCCAGATCGCCTGCACCTGGGGACTCGTCAGGGCTCGTTCGGCGACCTGCTGGGCCAACTGGCGCAGGCCGCCGGCAGCGGGACCGGCGAGCGCGCGTGCCTCCGGCGGTAGCGCTTTGCGCAGCTCGGCTTCGACATCGACATTGGCGTAGAGCTGGGCGACGAGGAAGGTCGCCAGCTGCGTCTGGATCTCCTCATGCTCGAGCAGCTCACTGCTCGTGTCGACCCAGTTGTCCGTGTTCATCGCCTGGCGGTTGACCCAGAACGAGAAGATCGCCAAGAAGGCAAGGAAGCCGGCGACCACCAGCAAGAGGGCAACGCCCTTCCGATGCGGCTGCTTGGTTTCCGCAGCCGCGGGCACAGACGTCATCGCTCTTGCCGGTGGTCGCTCTCGGGCCTGCTAGACCGTCACCCCGTCGCTGCGGCCATCGCCGCTGAGGAGCTTCTGCTTGGCCTGCTCGAACTCGGACTCCGAGATCGCGCCTTTGTCGCGGAGCCCCGCGAGCTTGACGAGGTCGTCGGCAGGCGAGCTGCCGGCGGCCTGTCGGATGTAGGCGTCGAGCTGCTGCTGCGCGTCGGCCTGTCGCCTCATCCCCCGTTCGTGCATCGACCCGCCTCGAACGATGAGGTAGAGGAAGACGCCGAAGAACGGCACCAGGATCAGCGCAAAGGCCCACGCGGCCTTGCCCCAGCCGGAGACCGTGTGATCGCTGAAGAGATCGCCGATCACCGTGATCAGGACCCAGATCCAGGCCATGAAGAGGAAGATCTCGAGGACGGTCAGGAGCGCGGCTCCGAGGGTGAACTCCGCCAGCGGGATCATCGACGAGCCTCGTCAGCCGACCAGTTGACGGTGAGCTGGTAGATGATCACGGTGTCGAGGATGATCATCAGGAAGGCCCAGAGCGGCGCCGCCGGGAACCAGACGATCTGGGCGATCGCGTTGACGGCGACGAAGAAGATCCCGGCCACGCGAGCGGCAGAGTTCCCGGTGATGAGACCGACGCCGGTGAGCGCGACCACCGAGCCGAGGATCAGGTGGATCCAGCCCCAGGTCGTGATGTCGAAGATCAGCGCACCGCTGCCGCCGACCACGACGACTTCGTCGTTGAGGATTGCTGCCAGGCCCCAGAAGGCGTCAAGCGATCCGAGGATCACCATCATCACGCCCGCGAACGCGATCCAACCTGAATACTCGGCGCCGGCTGGCGGTCGAGACGACTGATGAGCCTCCATTGGGGCTCCTTTCGCCGGGCTTAAGCCCGGTCTGTTGACTGTTGAGGGCTCCCCGCCCGAAACTTGTTCGTTCACGGCCCTCGACCCACCGTACGCCTTCGTTCTACAAAAGCAAGCACTGCGACTAAGTTGCGAAGGAATTTTCTACCGATATTTCTGATGTTCGGTTACGGTAGGAGCCAGCGCGTGCTGCAAGCGCGGCCCAGTCTCATCACGGGAGGACGAGATGGAGAACGGAAACGTCGAGGACCTGGAGATGGGGCCGATCGATTACCTGGTGGTCGAGTGGCCGGGCCGGCAGCCGACCGGCGAGGCGATGCCGTACCTGGTCGACCTGGTCGACCGGGGCCTGATTCGGCTCCTGGACCTAGCCTTCATCGCCAAGGCCGAGGACGGCTCGGTGGCGCGCGTGGAGATCGCCGACCTCGGCGAAGAGGCCGAGGAGTTCGCGGTCTTCGTCGGCGTCGACTCAGGGCTCCTGAGCGAAGAAGACACCGATGAGGCGGCAGCTGCTCTGGAGCCCGGAACCTCAGCCGCGTTGCTCGTCTACGAGAACCGCTGGGCGGCGCCCTTCGCCACCGCCGTTCGACGCGGCGGCGGCCAACTCGTCGCCGGCGGCCGGATTCCGGTCCAGGCCGTGATCTCTGCCCTCGATGCCGCCGAGGCGGCCTGAACCTCTCGAAAGGGGAATCTTCATGCCAGGACTACTACGAGGAGTTGCCCGCACGGCGGTGATCGCCGGCACCGCCACCAATGTCAGTAATCGAGTGTCCCGACGACAGGGCCAACGTTGGTCAGAACAGGAAGCCCAGGAACAGCCTCCGCAAGCGACGGCAGCGCCCCCGGCCGCCGCGCCGCAGGAATCGACCATCGACCAGCTCAAGGAGCTGGGGCAATTGAAAGAGCAGGGCGTTCTGACCGAGGAGGAGTTCGCGGCCCAGAAGGCCAAGATCCTCAGCGCCTGATGGCTGTCACTGTGTAGAGATGCGCCTGGGCGTTGTCTGGCGAGCGCTGCTCGTCCTCCTCCTCGACGCCGTGACCCTGCTGTTGCTCTCGCAGGCGCTGGACGGCTTCGTCCTGGACGGCGCCGCCAACGCGATCGGGGCGGCGGCGCTGATCGGCCTCCTCAACGCCCTGGTCTGGCCGGCGCTCGCCCGCTTCGCGCTGCCGCTGACTGTCCTCACCCTGGGCCTCGGAGCGCTGGTGCTGAACGGGGCGCTGGTGACGATCGCGATCGACCTCCTTCCGGGGGCCGAGATCGGCGGCGTCTTCGAGGGGACGGTGGTGACGATCGCGATGGCGGCGGTCACGGCGATCGTCTACGCGCTGTTCGCGATCGACGAGGACGAGTCCTGGCACCGCAACGTCGTGCGGCGAGGGCTCCGCCGCCGCGAGCAGACGGTGGTGAGCGAGGTGCCGGGGGTCGTCTTCCTGGAGATCGACGGGCTCGCCCACGACATCCTCCACCGGGCGCTGAGCGACGGCAGCGCGCCGAACCTCGCCGCCTGGCTGCGCTGCGACTCCCATCGGCTGAGGAAGTGGGAGACGGACTGGTCCTCGCAGACCGGCGCCTGCCAGGCCGGCCTTCTGCACGGCGACAACGACGACATGCCGGCGTTCCGCTGGTGGGAGAAGGAGCGCGGCGCGGCGATCGTGACCAACCACCCGCGCGACGCCGAAGAGCTGGAGCGGCGGCACTCGGACGGGCGCGGGCTTCTGCACGCCGACGGCGCCAGCCGCGCCAACATCGTCTCCGGCGACGCTCCTCATTCGATGCTGACGATGAGCACGGCGCTGCACCGCCGCCGCCCGATCGGCAAGGACTACACCGCGTACTTCGCCCGCCCCTACGCGGTCGCCCGCACCTTCGTCCTCGTCCTCGCCGAGGTGGTGCGCGAGCGCCGCGCCGCGCGAGCCCAGGTTCGCGACGACGTCCGACCCCGCATTGCGCGCAGCCGCTCCTACGCCTT
>DASZDI010000432.1:0-2197 GCA_035942135.1 Solirubrobacterales bacterium
ACCAACCCCGCCCAGGGCGGCGAGTTCCGCGTCTTCAACCAGTTCACCGAGCAGTTCTCGGTCCTGGAGCTGGCGGAGCTGGTCAAGCACGCGGGCGAGCACCTCGGCTACTCGGTGACGATCGACCACGTCGAGAACCCGCGGGTCGAGAATGAAGAGCACTACTACAACGCGATCCACACCAAGCTGCTCGACCTCGGCCTCGAGCCGACGCTGCTGGGCGAGGAGCTGGTCGAGTCGATCATCCACGCGATCGAGCGCCACAAAGGCCGCGTGATCGAGACCGCGATCGAGCCGAAGACCCGCTGGAACCCAGCGCAGTCGCCGGCCGCCCAGGCGTAGGCCAGGCGCAGGCCGGACCAGGCCCCGCTGGTACCATCGCCAGTTCCGATGCGCGCTGCCGACACGCTGATCGAATCGCTCAAGGCCGAGGGCGTCAAAGACGTCTTCGGGATCCCCGGCGGGGCCAACCTGCCGACCTACGACGCCCTCGTCGACGCGGACTTCCGCCACGTCCAGGTGCGCCACGAGCAGGGCGGCGGCCACGCGGCCGAGGGATACGCCAGGGCCTCCGGGCGGGTCGGCGTCGCCTTCGCCACCTCCGGGCCGGGCGCGACCAACCTCGTCACCGCGATCGCCGACGCGATGATGGACTCGACCCCGACCGTCTTCATCACCGGCCAGGTGCGGACCGAGCTGATCGGCACCGACGGCTTCCAGGAGGCCGACATCCTCGGCGCGACGATGCCCTTCGTCAAGCACTCCTTCGCGGTCACCGACCCGCGCCAGATCCCCGAGTACGTGCACCAGGCCTTCCACGTCGCCTCGACCGGGCGGCCGGGGCCGGTCCTGCTCGACATCCCGCAGGACCTCTCGCGCGCCGACATCGACTACGAGCCGCGCACCGAACCGGTCGAGATGCCCGGCTACAAGCCCTCGACCGAGGGCAATATCAAGCAGGTCCGGATCGCCGCCAAAGCGCTGGCGAACGCGCGTCGGCCGATCTTCTACACCGGCGGCGGCGTCATCAACGCCAACGCCTCGGAGGAGCTGCGCGAGCTCGCCGCCTCCGACCGCTTCCCGGTCACCTCGACCCTGATGGGGCTGGGCGGCTTCCCGGCTTCGCACGAGAACTTCCTCGGCATGCTCGGCATGCACGGCACCTGGGCGGCCAACCACGCGATGGACAAGGCCGACCTGATCGTCGCGATCGGCGCCCGCTTCGACGACCGCATCACCGGCAAGCTCAGCGAGTTCGCCCCCAACGCCAAGGTCATCCACATCGACATCGACCCGGCGGAGATTTCGAAGAACGTGGGAGCCCACATCCCGATCGTCGGCGACGTCAAGAGGGTGCTGCCGAGCCTGACCCGTGAGTACCGGGCGCTGCAGACCGACTCTTCGCGCCTCGACGACTGGTGGAACACGCTGCGCGGCTGGAGGCAGGAGCACCCGCTCTACTACGAGCCCGGCCAGAACGGCGAGATCAAGCCGCAGTTCATGGTCGAGGCGATGCACCGCGCGACCCAGGGCGACGCGATCGTCACCTCCGACGTCGGCCAGCACCAGATGTGGGCAGCGCAGTACTACGGCTTCGACAAACCGCGGCGCTGGATCAACTCCGGCGGCCTCGGGACGATGGGCTTCGGCCTGCCGAGCGCGATCGGCGCCAAGGTCGCCTGCCCGGGCGAGCAGGTCGTCTGCCTCGGCGGCGACGGCAGCCTGATCATGAACATCCAGGAGCTCGCCACCTGCGTCACCGAGCAGGTCCCGGTGAAGATCTTCCTGATGAACAACGGCTACATGGGCATGGTCCGCCAGTGGCAGGAGCTGTTCTGGGACCGCCGCTACAGCTCGGTCGAGATGGGCGCCAGCCCCGACTGGGTGAAGCTGGCCGAGGCCTTCGGCGCGAAAGGGATGCGGGCCGAGAACTCCGCCGACCTCGAGGAGCAGATGGTCGCCGCCCTCGAGCACGACGGGCCGGTCCTGCTCGACGTCCGCGTCGCCCAGGAAGAGAACTGCTATCCGATGATCCCGCCGGGCAACGCCGCCCGCGACATGGTCGAGGCGCCGAGGGCAGTGCGCTGATGGAGGCCGGCACGCCCCAGGCGGTCAAGCTCGAGGACCTGCACGTCCCCGGCCAGCTCAGCGGCCGCAAGCACATCCTCTCGATCCTGGTCGAGAACAAGCCGGGCGT
>DASZDI010000433.1:0-2723 GCA_035942135.1 Solirubrobacterales bacterium
CGCAGCGTCGTCGTCTTGCCGCAGCCGCTCGGGCCGAGGAGGGTGAAGAACTCGCCCTGCCCCAGCTCCAGGCTGAGGTCGTCGACCGCGACCAGCCCGCCGAAGCGCTTGGTCACGCTGCAGAGCTCGACGCTCGAAGTCTCTCCGTGGCCCTTCATGGGTGTTCTTACGGCACTCCCCTCCGGTGCGGGTCACTACCCGAATCTGGCTAACCAATAGCGACCGTAAGCCCCGGCGGAAGACCGCGCAAGGGGCGAATGTCCTAAAAGCACAGGAGCCCCTTGTACTAGATGTACAAGCGAAGCTCCAGTCCTTGACCCAAAGACCACTTGCGAATGGGGCAAACTGGCTCTAGCTTTATCCATTACGTCGTAATCGGAAGAGGAGAGCGCAATGGCCACGGCGTCGCAAGCCCCCGTAGGAACCGATCTTCAGCAGATGGCGCGACGCCACCTCTGGATGCACTTCTCGCGGATGGGCGGCTACGGCCCCGACCACGAGATCCCGATCATCACCCGCGCCGAGGGCTGCTACGTCTACGACGACCACGGCAACCGCTACCTCGACGGCCTCTCCGGCCTCTTCTGCGTCAACGCCGGCCACGGCCGCACCGAGTACGGCGAGGCGGCCGCGCGGCAGGTCGAAGAGCTCGACTTCTACACGCTCTGGAGCTACGCCCACCCGAAGGCGATCGAACTGGCGGCGCGGATCGCCTCGCTCGCCCCGGGGGACCTCAACCGCGTCTTCTTCACCTCCGGCGGCTCGGAGGCGGTCGAGTCGACGCTGAAGCTGGCCCGCAACTACCACCGCATGCACGGCAAAGGCCAGAAGCACAAGGTGATCGCCCGCGAGGTCGCCTACCACGGCACCTCCTTCGGGGCGCTCTCGGCGACCGGCATCACCGAGCTGCGCAGCCAGTTCGAGCCGCTCACCCCCGGCGGCTGCCACGTCCCGAACACGAACATCTACCGCTTCCCCGAGGACCGGGACGAACTCTGGGTCGCCGACGCGATCGAGGAGCGGATCGTCTTCGAGGGCCCCGAGACCGTCGCCGCGGTGATCCTCGAGCCGGTCCAGAATGCGGGCGGCTGCTTCGTCCCGCCCGACGGCTACTTCCAGCGGGTGCGGGAGATCTGTGACAAGTACGACGTGCTGATGATCTCCGACGAGGTGATCTGCGCCTGGGGCCGCCTCGGCCATTACTTCGGCTGCGAACGCTTCGACTACCAGCCGGACCTGATCACGGTCGCCAAGGCGCTGACCTCGGCCTACGCGCCGATGGGCGGCGTGATCGCCTCCGACAAGGTCGCCGAGCCGTTCATGGAGGGCAACGCCTCCTTCGCCCACGGCTTCACCTTCGCCGGGCACCCGATCGCGGCGGCGATCGCGATGGCCAACCTCGACGTCTACGAGCGCGAGGACCTCTGCGGCCACGTCCTCCGCAAGGAGTCCGAGTTCCGCGGGATGCTGGAGACCCTGCACGACCTGCCGATCGTCGGCGACGTGCGCGGCGCCGGCTTCTTCCACGCGGTCGAGCTGGTCAAAGACAAGGAGACGAAAGAGAGCTTCGACGAAGAGGAGTCCGAGAAGCTGCTGCGCGGCTTCCTCTCCGCCGAGCTCTACAAACGCGGGCTGATCTGCCGCGCCGACGACCGCGGCGACCCGGTCGTGCAGCTGGCGCCGCCGCTGATCTCCGACACCGAGCAGTTCGAAGAGATCCACGACACCCTCCGCGCCGTCCTCACCGAGGCCTGGGACCAGGTGGTCGGCTGATGACGAGCCGTTAGGAGCCGACCATGCTCACGGTCCAAAGTCTGCTGGACGAGCTCGACCTGAAGTTGGCCGCCGGCGCCGACGCGGCCGCGGCGCCGGTCCGCTGGGTCCACATCTCCGAGCTCCAGGACCCGACGCCCTGGCTGTCGGGCGGCGAGTTGATGCTGACCACCGGGATCCCGCTCGACACCGCCGCCAAGCAGCGCGCCTTCGTCCGCATCCTCGCCGACCGCAACCTGGCCGGGCTCGGGCTCGGCACCGGCTTCAGCCACAAATCGCTGCCGAAGGCGCTGGTCGACGAGGCGGAGAAGCGGGAATTCCCGCTCTTCGAGGTGCCCTACTCGGTCCCGTTCATCGCAATCACCGAGAAGGCCTTCGCCCGCCTCGTCAACGAGCAGTACGAGGTGCTGCAGCGGGGGATCGCGGTGCAGCGGCGGCTCGAGCGGCTGGTCCTGGAGGAGCGCGGCCTGGAGGAGATCGCCGCGACCGTGGCCTCGGCGGTGGGCGGCACGGTGGCGGTGCTCGACGGGCGCGGCGAGCGCCTCGCCGGCAAGGGCTTCCGCCGCCAGCTCTCCGCCGACGCGGTCGCCGCGATCCGCAAGGAAGCCCTCGGCCACGCCGGCGACGGGCACCCCTTCGTGCCCTCGCATCCCACGGTGGCCGGCCGGGCGCTGGCCCACCCGGTGATCTCCCCCGGCGGCGGCCCGCCCCAGGCCTGGGTCGTGGTTGTCCGCGACTCCGGCGGCCTCGGGGACTTCGAGCGGCTGATCCTGCAGCAGGCGGTCGCGGTGGTGGCGCTGGAGCTGATGCGGCGCCGGGTCGCCCGCGAGACCGAGCGGCGGCTGGCGGGCGACGTCCTCGCCGCGGCCCTCGGGGGCCGCATGGACCCGACCGAGCTGCGCCGCCGGCTGGAGCCGTTCGGGATCGGCGAGGAAGCTGCGGTGCTGGTC
>DASZDI010000434.1:0-10995 GCA_035942135.1 Solirubrobacterales bacterium
GTGTCGCATAGCGGTACAAACGAAGGGAGCGCCCGGCCCGGCCGGCGAGTCGTTCAGCCCGCGAGGCCGCGCAGGCCGTCCTGGGCCTCGGTGAGGAAGTGGGAGGCGATCCGCCAGCGGCGCTGCAGGACCGGTTCGATCGTCGCCGTGTCGCAACCGAGCTCCGAGACGCAGTCGCCCCAGTCGTTGGCGGCTTCGATGTAGCGGTTGAAGGCCTTCTCGCTGGGGGTGCCGACGGCGCTCAGGCAGTCGACCTCCAGCGCCTCGATCGGCAGCCGCTCGTAGGTGGAGCGGATCCCCCGCACCTCGTTGACGTACTGGTCGTAGGTGACGCCGACGGCAAGGCGCCGGCGCAGCGAGTCCATCGAGCCGATGAAGCTCCCCACCTGGCTCTGGCAGAGGCCCCCGGCGGGAGCGGCCCGGCGCTTGCGCTCGGGGCGCTGCTTCTTCGCGGTCGTGGTCGTGCCCGGCGCGGTCGTCTCGGCCGAGCGGTCGGTAACGGTCGCCTCCCCGGTGGAGTCGGGACCCTCGCCTCCGCAGCCGACGAGCAGTGCCGCGACGAGGACACAGCAGAGGAGCGGGAGCCGAACGGCGGCGGGCACGGCGGCAGTCTATGTCGTGTAGAAACACTTCCCGTGCGGCGACTGGCGCTCCTGCTCCTGGCCTTCGGCCTCCTCGCGGCGCCCGCCGCGCAGGCCCGCTCGGCCCCGCACGTGCTGGTCGTCGGCGACAGCCTCGAGGAGCTGACCTCGCCCTACCTGAGCCGCTACCTGCCCGGCGCCGAACTCACCATCAACGCCGTCGGCGGCTACAACAGCTACCAGATCTTCGACCTCTTCCAGGAAAGCTACGACCCCTCCGTCGACGTGATCGTCTTCGACGCCGGCACCAACGACAACCCGTCCTATCCCGAGATCCTCGCCGGCAACCTGGCCAAGGTGGCGGAAATCGTCGGCGACCGCTGCATGGTCGTGCCGACGATCCACGGCCTCCATCCCGGCGGGGTCGACGACAGCGGCAAGAACCGGGTCGTGGCGGAATTCGCCGCCTCCCGCCCCGGCACGCAGGTGCCCGATTGGCAGGGGGTCGTCGCCACCCGTCCCGACCTGATGCAGGCCGACAACCTGCACCCGGTCGAAGCGGGCGCCGACTACCGCGCCCAGCTGATCGCCCAGGGGGTCGAAGGCTGCCTCGCCTACGACCAGGCCCGGGCGACCGCGCCGCCGGAACCGCGCGCCGACGTCGAGCCGATCGCCACCGTCGGCCGCCTGCAGGCGCGGCAGGAGGCGGTGATGGGGGAGATCCGCAACGACGTGCTGCGCCAGGCTGCGGCGACGATCCTCGCCGGCGCCCTCCTCCCCCGCCCGTGAGCGCCGACGGCGCGAAGTGGCAACCTGTAGGCATGGAGCCGGCCCATGAGTGAGGTGGTGATGCCCCGCCTCTCCGACTCGATGGAGGAGGGGACGATCCTCAGCTGGCTGAAGCAGGTCGGCGACGAGGTCGCGGTCGGCGACGAGCTGGTCGAAATCGAGACCGACAAGGCGAACATGGCCTACGAAGCGGACGTGGCCGGGACGCTGACCGAGATCCTGGCGCAGGAGGGGGAGACGTTGCCGATCGGGTCTCCGATTGCGCGGATCGGGGGAGACGGGGATTCGGGTGAGGGACCGGGCGCCCAGCCCGCGGGTCCTGTCTCCGATGAAGACTCTTCGTCCTCGAGGGCTGCGGGCGAAGAGCCTTCATCGTCGCCACCCGCGGGAGGGGCGGAGGAGGCTGACGCCGAGGCTCCGGTCGCGGAAGAGGGAGACGAGCAGCAGGGTCAGGCCGCTCCGGCTGCTTCCGCAGGTGGCGAGGGTTCAAGCGATGGCGAGAGGGTCAAAGCGTCGCCGTTGGCGCGACGGCTGGCCAAGGACAAAGGCCTGGACCTCTCATCCCTCCAAGGCTCGGGACCTGGGGGACGGATCGTCAAGCACGACGTCGAGCAAGCGGAGTCAACCGGCACGGCCTCTCCAGCAGGACCCGCTGGCCAGGCACCTTCTTCCGGCACGGCCAAGGGCAACGTAGAGACCCGCGAGCCCTCGAAGCTGCAGTCGACGATCGCCCGCCGCATGGCCGAGTCGAAGGCGACCGCGCCGCACTTCTACCTGACGATCGAGATCGACATGGGGAAGGCGGTCGCGGCCCGCGCCGCGATCAAGGCCGGGGCGAAAGACGGCGACGTGGTCCCCTCGTTCAACGACATGGTCGTGAAGGCGTGCGCGATCGCGCTGCGGGAGTTCCCGAAAGCCAACGGCGCCTACCGCGACGGCCGCTTCGAGCTCTACTCGCGGGTCAACGTCGGTGTCGCCGTCGCCGCCGAGGAAGCGCTGGTGGTGCCGACCGTCTTCGACGCCGACCAGAAGGGCCTGCGGCAGATCGCCACCGACACCCGCGCCGTCGCCGCCAAAGTCCGCGACGGCTCGGTGACGCCGCCGGAGCTCTCGGGCGGCACCTTCACCGTCTCCAACCTGGGGATGTACGGGATCGAGGTCTTCGACGCGGTGATCAACATGGGCCAGGCGGCGATCCTCGCCGTCGGCGCGATCCGCGAAGCCCCCGCCATCCGCGACGGCCAGATCGTCCCCGCCCAGCTGATGAAGGCGACCCTCTCCTGCGACCACCGCATCCTCTACGGAGCCGAGGGCGCCGAGTTCCTCGCCCGCGTCAAGCAGCTCCTCGAGGAGCCCGTCTCCCTAGCCCTCTAGCTCCGGCGGCAGCGCCTTCGGCCCGTCGGGGTACATGAAGCGCAGCTGCTCCTCGCTCATCTCCAACGTGCTGCTGATCGCTTCCGCCGGCGCGCCGACCACCAGCCACAGCTGGTCGCCCTCGGTGTCGTTGAAGAGCTGCCGCACCGTGTCCGGCTCGACCAGCAGCGTGTCCATCGGCGCCAGCCTCAGCACCTCGTCACCGACCCGCACCCGCCCCTCGCCCTCGAGCAGCACATAAAGCTCCTCCTGGGTGAAGTGCCGGTGCTTGGTCGAAGCCTGCCCCGGCTTCAACCGCCACATCCGCGCCCCCAGGGACTTCGCCTCGAGCTGCCCCCCGAGGTTCGTGTTGAGCACCTTCATCTGATTCGACTCCCGCCAGAAGGCGTCGTCGGCTCTGAGGAGGCGATGTGACACGCCGCAAGTATGCCGCTGTCGAACGCGCATCGGATTTTTTACACACCAGGGTGGGTCAGAAATCGGATGCGGTGCAGCAGACCCGTCTGCATCCACCGGCGAGCGGCTTAGATCTCGAGCCAGGTGCCGGTCGGGCCGAGGTTGCGGATCGGGGTGGGGCCGACCTGGCTCTCGCAGCCCCAGGACTCGTGGATGTGGCCGCAGACGGCGAGGCGGGGTTGCTTCTCTTCGATCGCGCGGAGGAGGGCGGGGCTGCCGAAGTTGGTGCCGTCGCCGGCGCTGTCGCAGTGGTCGCGTGGGGGGGAGTGGAGGACGAGGACCGCTCCCTGGGGGCAGGGCGCGAGCATCTGCGTTGCCGCCTCGTCGTCGAGGTCGAAGCTCCACTCCCAGGGCGTCACCGGGATGCCGGCCCCGAGGCCGAAGAACTCGACGCCGTCGATCGTCGTGCCTTCGCCGTGGAGGACGGTGGCGGCGCTCCAGTCGGAGGCGGCCGCGCGCAGCGCCTCGGCGGTCTCGTTGTTGCCGGGGACGAGGACGGTCGGGATCGCGATCCCCGCGAGGGCGCCGATCGTCTCCTCCAGCCCCTCGTGCATCGAGGCGAAGTCGCCGGCGCCGATCACGACATCGGCCTCGGCCGCCATCTCGACCAGCCGCGCCCCCTGGTCGAGGTCGCGGTGGAGGTCGCTGAAGGCGAGGATCTTCACGGGCCCAACTTACCCCAGGGAGCCGTCTCTCAGGCGGGGCCGGCGGAAGTCGGCTCGCCGAAGTCCTCGACCTCGGTCTCGACTTTGCCGCCGGGCATCCCGATCAGGGAGACGACGAAGGCGACCGCCATCACCGCCGCCATCGCGTAGAAGACGGTGCGCGAGGCGAGGGCGAAGTCGTGGGGGACGGTCGAGAACAGCTCGCCCGCTTTCTTGCTCGCCTGCTGGGCGGCGGTTTCGCAGGCGGCTTCGGCCCCCTTGCTGATGCAGTCGGCGACCTCGTCGGACTGCTCCTTCGGGAACCCCTTGTCGGTCAGCGAGGACTCCAGGTTGGAGCGGTTCTCGAGGATCAGGATCGAGCCCAGCACCGCCAGCCCGAGGCTGGAGCCGAAGTTGCGCACCGTCTGCGTGATCCCGGTCGCCTCGCCGTAGCGGCTGCGCGGGACCCGGTTCAGCGCGTCGGTGTTGGCGGGGCTGAGGACGAGCCCGACGCCCGCCCCGGCGATGACGATGTAGTACCACTGGTCCCCGACCGAGAGCTCGGTCAGCGAGCGGCCCCAGAGGAAGAAGCCGACCGCGGCGACGGCGCAGCCGAGCACGACCGAGGGCCGTGCCCCGACCTTGTCGAGCATCTTGCCGCCCCACTGCGAGGCGGTGGCGAAGCCGGCGAAGAAGATCAGCAGGTAGAGCCCGGTTTCCGAGGCGCTTTCGCCGAGCGAGATCTGCGCGTACATGCTGGCGAAGAAGAAGAGCGGGACGAAGGGGATCATCAGCAGGAAGAGGACGAGGTTGTCGACCGCGAAGGCGCGGTCGCGGAAGACCGAGAGCCGCAGCAGCGGGTTCTCGACCCGCAGCTCGTAGGCGACGAAGGCGGCGAGGATTGCGAGGCCGCCGGCGATGCAGCCCCAGGTCGCGAGGCTGTCCCAGCCCCAGACGCTCGACTGCTGCAGGCCGAGCACGGCGAGGGCCATCCCGCCGGTGATGAGGACGGTGCCGCGGTAGTCGAGCGGGGCGGGGTGGCGCTCGTCGGCGGGCTTCGACTTCGCGATCAGGACCAGGGCGACGATCGCGACCGGGATGTTGACCCAGAAGATCGCCCGCCAGGTCCACTCGACCAGGAAGCCGCCGGCGAGCGGCCCGATCGCGGTGAGGCCGCCGGCGACGGCGAAGAAGATCGCCATCGCCTGGCCGCGTTCGCGGACCGGGAAGGCGCCCAGGACGATCGCCAGCGCCGCCGGGAACATGATCGCCGCGCCCGCGCCCTGGACGACCCGGAAGAAGATCAGCCAGTACTCGTCGAGGGAGCCCGACGGGGTGGCGCCGCAGAGGGCGGAGGCGCCGGCGAAGACGATGACGCCGAGGGTGACCATGCGGCGGTGCCCGGCGATGTCGGCGAGCCGGCCGCCGAAGGCGAACAGCGCCGAGAGCGAGAGCAGGTAGCCGTTGATTATCCACTGCACCCCCGTCGCCGAGAGCGAGAGGTCGTCCTCGATCGTCGGGATCGCGATCGCGACGATCGTCTGGTCGATGAAGGTCATCGAGACGGCGAAGATCATCGCCGCGAGGATCAGCTTGCTGTTCTTGCCGGCGGACTGGTTCATGGATTCGGCTTTGCCGCGGACGCGGCGAATCCTCCCCGGGGTTCGGTATTGTCGCCGCCGTAATGCCCCCGATCTTCTGGATAGGCCTCGGCGTCGCCCTCTTCGTCTTCGTCGTCGGCGCGATCTCCGGCGCGCGCTCGCGCACGGCCAGCCTCGGCAGCGGCGCCGCGATCGGCGCCTTCCTCGGCGTGATGATCGCCTTCCCCTTGTTGGGGATCGGCCTCGCGACCAGCTGACGCCCGCCGTCGCATAAAGCCACCGCGCCAGGGGTACCGGAGGGCGCATGTTCGCCACGCCCGAGGCCCCCGTCGTGACCCTGCACGACGGGATCGAGATGCCCCAGCTCGGGTTCGGGACCTGGCAGATCCCCGCCGAGCAGACGCAGGAGAAGGTCGAGGAAGCGCTCGGGGTCGGGTACCGGCACGTCGACACCGCCGCCGCCTACGGCAACGAGGCCGGGGTCGGGGCGGCGATCGCGGCGACCGGGGTGCGGCGCGAGGACGTCTTCGTCACCACCAAGCTCTGGAACGGGCAGCAAGGGTACGACTCGGCCCTGCGCGCCTTCGAGAAGAGCCTGGAGCGGCTCGGCACCGGCCACGTCGACCTCTACCTGATCCACTGGCCGCTGCCGGGCAAGGACCTCTACCTGGAGACCTGGCGCGCCCTCGAACGGGTCCGCGAGGAAGGCGGCGCCCGCTCGATCGGCGTCTCCAACTTCCGGGTCGAGGACCTGGAGCGGATCGAGCGCGAGGCCGAGCGGCTGCCGACCGTGAACCAGGTCGAGCTGCACCCGCGCTTCCAGCAGGCCGAGCTGCGGGCCTGGCACGCCGAGCGCGGCATCGCCACCGAGGCCTGGAGCCCGCTGGCGCAGGGCGACCTGCTCGAGGACGGGACGATCGAAACGATCGCCGCCCACCACGACCGCAGCCCGGCCCAGGCGATCCTGCGCTGGCACCTCCAGCTCGGCAACGTGACGATCCCGAAGTCGGCGACCCCGAAGCGGATCCGCGAGAACTTCGAGCTCTTCGACTTCGAGCTCAGCGAGGACGACATGGCCGCGATCGAGCGCCTCGACACCGGCGAGCGGATCGGCCCCGACCCCGCCACCTTCAACGTCACCTGAGGTTGATGGGCCTCAAATACCCCTATATGTAGGGAAATCGGCCCATCAACCGGTGGGGGAGGCCGGCCGCCCGGCCAGGGTGAAAGGATGGCGCCGTGGCTGGTGAGGCACGAGCGGAGGCCCCGCGAACCGAGCGTCTCTTGCCGGGAATTTGGCGGTTGCGCCTGCCGCTGCCTTGGCCCGGCGTGCCGCATGGCAACGCCTGGGCGGTCGCCGCCGACGGCGGCGTCGTCATGTTCGACACCGGGATCGGCGGCAAGGGGCGGCTGCGGCAGCTCGACCTGGCGCTGGCGCAGGCGGGGTTCGGGGTCGAGGACGTGCGGCTCGTCGTCTGCACCCACTCCCACACCGACCACTACGGGCTCGCCGGGGCGATCACCGAGCGGGCCGGATGCGAGCTCTGGATCCACCCGAAGTGGGGTCACGTCCGCCTCCAGGCCGACGACCCGAAGGCGGCGCTGGAGGCGCGGATCGAGGTGGCGCGCCAGAGCGGGGTGCCGCCGAAGGCCTTGGAGCGCTACCGCGAGCGCCGCGAAGAAGACGACGAGACCGGCGTCGACACGCTGAAAGGGCCCGATCGCGAGCTCGTGCCGGGGGTGGAGATCGAGACCGACCTCGGCGCCTGGCAGGTCCACGAGACCCCCGGCCATGCCCCCTCGCACGTCGTCCTCCACCAGCCCGAGCGGCGCCTGCTGATCTCCGGCGACCACCTGCTCGGCCGCACGGTCCTCTTCTTCGACTACGGCCACACCCCCGACCCCGTCGGCGAATTCCTCGGCAGCCTCGACCGGGTCGAGCCGCTCGACGTCGACCTCGTCCTGCCCGGCCACGGCCGCACCTTCCGCGACCCCGAGGCGAAGATCGCCGAGTCCCGTCGGCAGGTCGGCGAGCTGCTCGGCAAGGTGCGCGACGCCCTCGGGCAGGAGGAGCGGACCGCCTTCGAGATCGTCGCCGCGATCATCGGCCCCGACAACCTCAACACCCCGGCCAGCGCCTGGGTCCTGCAGATCGTCCTCTCCTGCCTCGACCACCTCGCGATCGCCGGCGAGGTCGAGACGATCGACGGCTCAGACCCGCAGCGTTGGCGGCTGACGTAGCCTTCCACGCGATGGCGAGCTTCAGATACGTCCACCAGGTGGCCGCCCCGCCCGAGATCGTCTTCGACGTCCTCACCGACCACCGGCGCTATCCCGAGATCACCGCCCTGCGCAAGGCGGAGCTGGAGCGCGAGGGCGAGCCGGCGCCGAACGGCGTCGGGGCGATCCGCGTCCTCACCGTCGCCGGGCCGCCGATGCGCGAGGAAGTGCTCGTCTACGAGCGCCCCTACCGCTTCGCCTACACGATCCTCTCCGGCCTGCCGGTGCGCGACCACATCGGCACCGTGGAACTGCAGCCGAGCGCCGGCGGCACCGAGGTCGTCTACGCGATCAAGACGACGCCGACGATCCCGTTCGGGGGAGCCGCCACCGTCCTCGTCCTCAAGCAGGCGATCAAGGGCCTGCTCGACGGCGTCGCCAAAGAGTCCGAGCGCCGCGCCGCGAATGGCTGAGGGCGGGCCTGGGGACAAGGCCCGCGCCCCTCGCTTCTCCCGCGCCAAGGCGCGCGACGCCCTGCTGCTGCTCGCCCACCCGCGCAAGCTCTGGCGCGAGCACCGGCCCTGGGCGATCGGCCTGATCGTCGCCGCGGTCGTGGCGGTGGTGGGAGGCGTCGTCGTCTACGAGGCGCTGAAGCGCCCCGCCGACGTCCACAACGAGGAGGCGATCCGCCGCTTCAAACCGCAGAAGCCACCGCCGCCGAAGGAGGCGAAGACGGTCAACTGGCCGATCTTCGGCTTCAACCCGGCGCGGACCCGCTACCTGCCGGTGAAAGGGGTGAAGCCGCCCTTCCGCAAAATGTGGCGCTTCACCGACCGGCCGCTGCTCGAGTTCCCGCCGATCTACGTCGGCGGCAAGCTCTACTTCGTCAACAACAACGGCTACGCCCACGCCCTCGACGCCGACACCGGCGAGATCCTCTGGAAACGGCGGATCGGCCGCCTCAACGCCTCCTCGCCCGCCTATTACAAGCACCGCCTCTACATCGTCAACCTCGAGCCCGGGCACATCCTCAAGCTCGACGCGAAGACCGGCAAGACGATCTGGAAGCGCGACCTGCCGGGCCGGGCCGAGTCCTCGCCGGTGGTGATCGACCGCACCGTCTACTTCGGCTGCGAGAACGGCGAACTGTTCGCGATGAGTACCGGCAAGGGCCAGGTCCGCTGGTCGACGCCGCTCGGCGGCCCGATCAAGTCCGCCCCCGCCTACTACGGTGGCCGTCTCTACGTCGGCGACTACGGCGGCTACATGAACGCGGTCGACGCGAAGAGCGGCAAGCTGCTCTGGCAGAGCGGCTCGCTCGGCCCCGGCTACGGCGGCTCCGGCGCCTTCTACTCGACCCCCGCGGTCGCCTACGGCCGCGTCTACGCCGGCAACAACGACGCCCGCGTCTACAGCTACGACATCTCCGACGGGACGCTCGCCTGGTCCTACTCGACCGGCGGCTACGCCTACTCCGGCCCCGCCGTCGCCAACACCAAGCACAGCCCGCCGACCGTCTTCATCGGCTCCTTCGACGGCAACATCTACGCCCTCGACGCCAAGGACGGCAGCGTCCGCTGGGACCGTGGGGCGGGCGGCCAGGTGATCGGCTCCCTCTCCGCCGTCGGCGACATCGTCTACTCCGCCGAGTTCACCCACAAAACGACCAGCGGCTTCATGATGAGGAGCGGCAAGCGGGTCTTCCGCTACCCCTACGGCACCTACTCGCCGGTGATCTCCGACGGGCGCCGCCTCTACCTGACCGGCTACTCGAGCATCACCGCGTTGCGACCCCACCGCCCCCGCGTCGGCGTCGTCGACGCGGTCGAGGCCCCGCGCGTGAAAGCGAAGCGACAGAGCGCGAAGACGAAGCAACAGGGCGCGAAGAAGCAGCGGCAGGGCAGCGCGAAAGCGAAGCGGCAGGGCGCGAAGCAGAAGCAGAAGCAGCGCCAGGGCGCGAAGGCGAAGCGCCAGGAGGGGAAGAAGGAGCGCCGGAAATGAGCCGCCGCCGTGAGCCGCTCCTCAACGGGAGGGCTTGACCCCACCCGGGGGCGGCGGCGGCAGGTGGGGCGCGCCCTTCGCGTAGGCGGGGAAGCGGCCGGAGTGGAGGCGGGCGCGGAGGACGTCGAGGCTGGCCCCGTAGTTCTGGATCCGGTAGCTGCTGGTGGAGCCGAAGTCCTGGTAGTAGACGAGCATCTTGGTGCGGGGGTGGCTGCGGACCCAGGCGAAGAGCTTGTTGACGAAGCGCGGGTCGTCGCCGGCGTGGACCGCCCACTCGGTGATCGCGAAGGGCTTGCCGGAGAACTTCCGGTAGAGCCCGGTCAGCGACTTCCATTCGGGATAGCCGGAGTAGAAGTCGGCCCCGGCCCAGTCGACCCAGCGCGAGCCGGGGTAGAAGTGGCGCGGTCGGTTGTGTGGGACGGTGGGGGAGCCTGACGGCAGCGGGCTCCAGACGACCGCGATCGGGGCCTTCTTCAGCCCCCGCACGTCGGCGGTCAGCGGCGGCAGCCCGGCTTCGGCGAGGCGGCGGTCGATCACGCGCCGCTTGCCGCCGCCGTGGACGATCACGTAGATGCGGCGGAAGGCGCGTTTGTAGTTGCGGGGGCTGTGCTCGGGGCCGCGCGAGGCGCCGGCGCAGTCGTAGGCGGCCCAGGCGTTGAGGCAGCGGTTCGGCTCGCCGAGCGGCCGCACGTAGGCGCGCATCTCCTTGTTGGCGAAGAGCTTGTTGAGGCGGACGAGGTAGAGGTCGCCGTCGCCCTGGGCGATCTGCGCCGGGGTGATCAGCTCGCCGCCGGTGTTGTTGTCCTCGGTGGAGATGTGGATCATCGGCCGCGCCCGGGCGATCTGCCAGCGCCGGATCGACTCGTCGAAGTCGCTGCCCCAGGTGCGGAAGGACTGGATCACCGCCGGATGCTTGTCGAGGACGTTCGAGAACTCTCCGAAGTCGGCCGGGTCGCCGGTGTCCGAGACGCCCCAGAAGACCTTCTTGCCGGGCGGGACGAGGATCCCGCCGGCGCCGGCCGGGGCCGCGCAGGCGAGAGCGACCAGCAGGCCGGCGAGCAGGGCCGCGAGGGCAGGCAGGGATTTCGTCGACGGGCGCATGCGTTCGAGCCGCGGCAGGGCGAGCCTCCGCCGGCAGCGTTCAATGCTTGCAAGTGCGGCTCGCCGGCCCCGGCACCTCGACGCGCCCCGCAACGCCGGTTGCGCGAAGCGTGGTTCCTTTTGCACCGCAGAGGTGCAAAAGGAACCGCGGATCAGGCGGCGAGCGGCTGGGCGTGCTCCGCCACCAGCGCCAGCACCTCGGGCGCGTACTTGGCGATGAAGCTGGGG
>DASZDI010000435.1:0-4138 GCA_035942135.1 Solirubrobacterales bacterium
ACTTTGAAGCCCGCGTAGCCGAACATCGCGAAGAGGCCGACGACGCCGGCGCTCCCGACCAAGCCCAGCTCCTCGCCGATCACGGCGGAGATCATGTCCGTGTGCGCCTCGGGCAGGTAGAAGGCCTTCTGGACGCCGTTGCCGATGCCGACCCCGAAGAGGCCGCCGGAGCCGAGCGCGATTTTCGCCTGAGCGGCCTGGAAGCCGGCCCCGGCCGCGTCGGCGCCGGGGTTGAGGAAGGCGGTCAGGCGGGCCATCCGGTAGGGCTCGACGACCGCCATGATCAGGGCGAGCCCGGCGATCACGAGGCCGATCTTGCCGAGGTCGGCCGGCCGCGCCCCGGCGGCGATCAGGGTGGCGCCGACGGCGAAGGTGCTGACCATCGTCGTCCCCATGTCGGGCTGCAGCATGATCAGCAGGCTGGAGGCGCCGACGACTAGGAGGATCGGCATGATCCCGTCCAGCGACTGCGCCCGCTTCGGCTTGCGCGCCAGCAGGTCGGCGGCGTAGAGGACCAGCGCCACCTTGGCCAGCTCCGAGGGCTGGACCTGGAGGAAGCCGCCGCCGAGCCAGCGGGTGGCGCCGTTGACTTCGGTGCCGACGGCGAGGACGGCGAGGAGGAGGAAGATCGAGCCGCCGAGCAGCAGCGGCGTCAGGTTGCGCACCGCCCGCAGCCCGTGGCGGGCGACCAGGTGCATGATCACGAGGCCGACGAGGCCGAACATCAGCGTCCTCTTCAGGTAGAAGGCGCTGTCGGAGAGGCCGCCGTCCTGGAGGACGCGGGTGGTCGAGCTGGCGGAGAAGACCATCACCGCGCCGAGGGCCAGCAGGCAGAGGGTCGCGGTCAGCAGCATGTTGTACTCGGTGGAGACCGGGCGCGAGCGCTTCTTCGCGCGCCTGGCGCCCTTCTTCGAGCGGCCGCCGCGGCCGAGGGAGAGCGAGCCGGCGCTCACGATCCCAGCCCCGCGACGATCTCGCGGAAGCGATCGCCGCGCTGCTCGAAGTTGTCGAAGGCGTCGAAGCTGGCGCAGGCGGGCGAGAGCAGGACGACCTCGCCGGGGGCCGCGGCGGCCGCGGCGCGGCGGACGGCGTCCTCGAGGTCGGCGCAGCGGTGCAACTCGACCCCGGCCTCGGCGGCGGGGGCCAGCTCCCGCGTCATCCGCTCGGCGGTGGCGCCGATCAGGTAGCAGGCGCTGGCGCGCTCGCGGAGGGGCGCGACCAGCGGCGCGAACGGCTCGTCCTTGTCGCTGCCGCCGAGGATCGCGTGGACGCCGCCCTCGAAGGCGTTGATCCCGACCGTGGCGGAGGCGACGTTGGTCGCCTTGGAGTCGTTGACGAAGCGGACGCCGGCGATCTCGGTCACCTGCTCGAGCCGGTGCGGGACGCCGGCGAAGCTGCGCAGGCCCTCACGGACCGCCTCGCGGTCGAGTCCCATCGAGAGCGCCGCCGCGGCGGCGGCCATCGCGTTGGCGACGTTGTGCTCGCCGAAGAGGCCGAGCTCGGCGACCGGCAGCAGCGGCTCGCCGTCGTAGAAGATCGTCCCCTCGGCGACCGCGACCTCGCAGTCGGGAGCGGCACCGCGGCAGAAGGCGATTCGGCGGGCGCAGCCGCCGAGGTCGACATCGGCGACGTAGGGATCGTCGGCGTTGTAGACGGCGACGTCGTCGTTGCCCTGGTTGGCGAAAACCCGCAGCTTCGCGGCGAGGTAGGACTCGAGGTCGGCGTGGCGGTCGAGGTGGTCGGGGGCGAGGTTGAGGAAGACGGCGCACTCGGGGGCGAAGGCGACGCTGTCCTCGAGCTGGAAGCTGGAGCACTCGCAGACGACGGTCGTCTCTGGCCCGGCCTCGCCGACCAGCTCCGAGAGCGCGGTGCCGACGTTGCCCGCCAATGCCACCGGCTCACCGGCGCTGCGGTAGAGGTGCCCGATCAGCTCGACCGTGGTGGTCTTGCCGTTGGTCCCGGTGACGGCGACGAAGCGGTTCGGCAGCGCCCGCCAGGCGAGCTCCATCTCCCCCACCACCTCGATCTCCCGCTCCAGCGCCGCCGCGATCACCGGCGCCTCCCGGGGAACTCCCGGGCTCTTGACGACGGTCCGCGTCCCCTCGAGCTGTGCCAATCCATCCGTATCCAAGACAACTTCGACACCGACCCCCTCCAGCCCTGCCGCCCCCTCGGGACGCCCCGAATCCACCGCCCGCACCGTCTCCCCCCGCCCCGCCAGCATCCGCGCCGCCGCCTGCCCGGAGCGGGCCAGGCCGACGACGAGAAAAGGGCCTCGTGGCAGCGGCGGGCGAACTTCCTTGGCGAGAACCCTCAGGGGCACATGCGACAGCTTCGCGAAGCCTCCGGATACCCCTCTGCGCCCTTGATGCCAGGCACGCATCTTTGCATAAGCATTTTTGATTATTTTCCTGCTCCTGACTCCCTCAAGTCGGGAGACAACGAGAAAGGAATGAAATGACTCGCAAGATCCGCACCCTCGCTCTCGCGCTCTTCGCGCTCGCCGCGACGAGCGCTTTCGCCTCGTCAACGGCCTCAGCCGTCAACTTCACAGCGGCAAGCTATCCCGTGACTTTGACAGCAGGGCAGGAAACTGGTTCGCCGGTGACGCTCACGCTAGATGGCTACTCGACACTGTGCCATACGGCAGATTTTCAAGGCTCGCTAGAAAAAAGCTCAGAAGAAGTGACCCTCTATCAAGGGTTCTATGAATGCACATTCGGGACCGCGGCTACCCCTCTTAAAGTAAACGTCGCGATGAACGGCTGCACCCACAAACTCAACCTGACAAGCGTATCGACAGCAGACTTCTCCCTGGTATGTCCTCCCGGACAGGAAATGAAACTCGGTGTTGCGGAAAACCTATGCGTGGTTGAGATTCCCCCCTTTCAGAAACTGGCTCATGTGAAATTCAGCAATAACCATCCCAATATCCGCGGGGAATTCGAAGTCACCGGCATCACGGCCACGCTTACAGACCCCGGCAAAATTTTCTGCCCCTTTACCGGCAACACAACCGTCACCGACGGCAAATACACCGGCAGCTTCGTCATGGGAGGCGAGAACGGCAAAGGCGAAGCGGTGACAATCGACCTCGGTTGATGTCGGGGTCTGACGAAAGGAATTCTCATGATGCGCAGATTCAGGCACCTCAGCGTCACGCTGCTCGCCGCCTTTGGCGTGGCAGCAACGGCAACCTCGGCGGCCTCCGCCACCGAGTTCACATCAGCTAGCAGCCCCGTTGCTTTCCACGCGGTGCAGTCGGAAGCGGAACCGCTCGTGCTCAGATTCGACGGTTACGAAGTCGTATGCCAGGTAGCGACATTCTCAGGTGAAGTCAGCACCCCGACCACATCGGTCACAATCACCCCGAAATACTCAGAAGTATGTAACTCGGGCTTCGGCTACAAAGTCACGATGAACGGGTGCGACTACCTGCTTCACCTTCCAGCGATCGGGAACTCGGCGACTGTCGATCTAGTATGCCCGGCCGGAAAAGACGTCACACTTGAAATCGGAGGCGGCGTCTGCACCGTGCATATTCCCCCTTTCACCGGAAAGGGAAGCGTGACCCTGACGAACAACGGCAATCACATCTCAGCCAAACCAGCCATATCCGGTATCACAATGTCGCTGACAGACGACGGTGGGATCTTCTGCATCTATCCCCCGGGCGGCACACATGTGACGAACGGCACCCTGAGTGGTGGAGCAATGACAATTATCGGCAACAGCGCTATCTCTGTCGACTAGCGCAAAGCATCGGGAACGACATCGGGGCGGAGCCATCTGGCTCCGCCCTCTCTGCGCTCAGCTGCCGATCGACTGCTGGTAGAGCGTGAAGCCGATGCCGGAGCAGACGGCGGCGATGATCCAGAAGCGGAGCATGATCTTCGTCTCCGACCAGGCCATCATCTCGAAGTGGTGGTGCAGGGGGGCCATCAGGAGGACGCGGCGGCGGAAGGTTTTGAAGGCGAAGACCTGGAGCAAGACCGAGAGGGCCTCGATCACGAAGATGCCGCCGATGATGATCAGCAGGACCTCGGTCTGGGTCATGACCGCGAGGGCGCCGATCGCGCCGCCGAGGCCGAGGGAGCCGGTGTCCCCCATGAAGATCGAGGCCGGGAAGGCGTTGTAC
>DASZDI010000436.1:0-6400 GCA_035942135.1 Solirubrobacterales bacterium
GCCTCGATGTCGGGCGTCAGGTTCATCCCCACTCCTTTCCGATCTGCGCCAGGGCGGCTGCGGCCCGGCGGGCCGCCTTGCCGTCGCAGGCGAGGTAGACGTCACGGACGATTTCGCGGCGGCGCGCGGCCGCCTCGGGCGGGTCGGCGAGCGCGGTCTCGATCGCGCCCGGCAGGTCGCCGGGGCTCCAGACCGTCGGGCCGACGTCGGCGTGGGACCAGAACCGCAGCCCGTGCTCGACGTCGCGCCGGAACCAGGGCGCGTTGAGGACGACGACGGGCCGGTCCAGCGAGGCCCATTCGTACATCGTCGAGCTGTTGTCGACGCAGTAGACGGTCGCCCGCTCGATCACCTCCTCGAAGTCCTCGACGACCTCGATCCCGGCCCGCTCGTAGTCGCGGCGCAGGTAGCCGATCGCCCGCGGGTGGCCGTGGCCGATCACCTCGAAGCGCTCGGTCAATCGGCTCAGGGCGCTGCGGTAGTGGCCTTGGGCGCCGCGCGTCTCGCGGCAGACCCGGCAGTTCCAGTGAAAGCTGACCGCCACCACGGCGCCGGCGGGAAGGGACCGTGGCGACGCGTGGTGGCGATCGAGCTTCGGGCACCCGATCGGGTACGCCCGGATCGTCGGGTGGACGGCTTCGTGGCGCTGCGCCGCGTCCCTGCCCGGGACCAGCGCCGCCACCACCCCGGCGCGGTCGACCGCGCCGATGTAGGAGCCCGTCCCGACCCCGACGTAAGACTGTCCGGCGCCGTGCTCGCAGTAGACGACGCGGCGACCGAGGTCGCGGGCGAGCTGGAGGTCGCCGTAGCTGGCGACCACGGTCAGTCCGCCGGGGCCGGAGCCGGCGAGCGGCAACGCCGCCACGCCCGCCGCCGACGCCGACCCCAGCAGTTGCTCGGGCACGTAGAACGTGCCGCGCAGGCGCTCCGGCAGGGCGCCCCAGATCGGATAGAGGTGGTCGCCGAAGTGGCGCTCCCCGGCGATGAAGTCGATCATCAGTAGCCCCGCCCGACCCGGCGCTCGCCGATGTGGGTGACCCAGGGCTCGCCGTCGCCCCAGAGCCCGAAGCGGACGTCGGGGTCGAGGCAGAGCTCGCGCCCGAAGCGCCACTCGTGGCGCCGCCCCCGCGGCCATTCGCGGTTGCAGAGCCGGCGGCTGTAGAGGCAGGGGTTGAGCGTGAACCAGAGCCGGTGCTCGAGCCAGCGGCGGGAGCCCTCGGAGACGTAGGTGTAGGCGCCCGGGTCGCGCTCGACGATCCCGCCGGCTTTGCGCTCGGCCGGGAACCAGGGCTGGCGCAGCAGCGCCATCTGGGCCAGGTAGGGCCGCTCGGCGAGCACCTCGCAGAGCTCGCGGGCGTCGACGTCGCGCTCGTAGACGAAGTCGTCCTCGGCGTGCATCACCCAGGCGTGCTCGGCCAGCTCCTCGGCCCGCAGCGCCCTCCACATCGCCCGCAGCGCCATGTCCTGCCCGAGCCGGAAGCCGCTGCCGATCACGGTGAAGCCCTCCGGCCCGAACTTCGAGCGCAGCCAGCGCCGGTAGCCGCGGTCGCCGGAGTCGTCGAAGATCAGGCGCCGGCCGTCGAGGCCGCCGACCCGCTTCAGCAGCGAGTCGATCGAGCGCTCGATGCACTCCGCCCGGCCGTCGGTGGTGACCGCCAGGAGGATCATCGCTCGGCCAGGATCGCCTTCATCTCCGCCCGCCCCTGGGCGCTCTTGTAGCGCTCGCCGAGCTCGCGGTTGCGGACGTAGTCGGCGCTCTGCGGGTCCTTCTCCGGCGAGCGCGGGTGCCAGAGGTGGTGGACGGGGCCGCCGATCCGCTGCACCCCGGCCAGCTGCCGGCAGGCCGCGTAGAAGGCCGCGTCCTCCCAGCCCCAGCCGCGGAAGCGCTCGTCGAAGCCGCCGACCTCCTCCCACAGCTCGCGGCCGACGCAGAGGCAGGAGGACTTGGTCTCCGGCTTCACCCAGCGGACCGCCGCGTCCTCGGGGGCCACCTTGCCGTTGAGGACTTCGGTCGTCGCCCGCTTGCTCAGGGAGCGGAAGCTGTCGTGGGGCACGACCAGGAGCCCCTGCCGGGCGGCGTTGACCCCCGCCCGCAGCCGCGGCCCGTCGACGACGGTGTCGGCGTCGAGGATCACGGCGATCCGCCAGGGGCGCCGCGCGGCCGCGTTGATCGCCGCCGACTTGTTGAACGGCCCGCCCTCGTGGAAGCTCTCGACCACTTCCCAGTCGACCGTGCGGGCGAGGTGGGCCCGCACGTAGCGCCAGAGGCGGTCGCGCCAGGGATGGGCGCGTCGGGCGACGACGACTAAGACTTCCATCGGGCCATCCGCCTCTCGAACAGGGCCCGGTCCGGCCCCCAGCCCGCGAGCGATCCGCGGCGGTAGGTGTCGTCCACCTCGGCGGTGCCCCAGCTGGGGTGACGGTGCTCGATTACCGCGGCGGGCTCGAACACCGCGACGCCGCGCTCGCGGGCGAGCTGCCAGAGCTCGGTCTCGACGAAGTTGTGGTGGTACCCCTCGTGGAAGACAACACCCTTTTCACCGTGCGCCGCCCCCGGGTCTTCGACGTAGGAACGGGTGACGATCGGCATCGTCGCGTGCCGGCCGCCCTCGGTCGCCGGAGTCAGGTCCGAGGTGCCGACCACCTCCACGCCGTTTTCGAAGTGGGGCAGCGCCGCCTCGTACCAGCCGGGGTGGAAGACGACGTCGTCGGCGGTGGGGAGCAGCAGCGGCTCGGCGCTCGCCCGAGCCCCGGCGTTGACCTTCACCGGGTAGGTGCCGTCCTGCTGCAGGACGAGCACCTCGGGGGCCGCGGAAAGGCTTGCCAGAGCCGAATGCGTCTCCGCATCGTCGCTGTCGACGACGAAGCAGAGCCGGTAGGCCGGCGGCGTGGTGCGGCGCAGGTTCTCGACCAGCGGGCCGAGCGCGTCCGGGCGCCCCAGGGTCGGGACGATGATGGTTACTTCCATCGAGAACAACACCCCCTCGTGGTCGGGGTGGATGCGAAAGAAGGTGAGAGAGGAGCGGCCTGTGTGAGGGCAGGGCGAAGACTCTGCCTTACGTGCCCTTGAGTCGCCTTAGCATGCGCGAGTCGGCCAGCTGGAAGTGACTATAGCGTACTGTTACTCGAATGACGAGGGTTTTTCTCGACCTTACTCTTTAACGCTGCAACCTCCGCTTTTATCCGCTCCACCTCGGGGGTGATGTCGATGCCCTTCTTCAGGGCTTCCCCCCTCACCCGCTTCAGGGTCGCGGTCAGGGAGCGGATCTCACGTTTGGCGACCTCGGCCTGGTGGACGAGGTTGTAGTTGCGCAGCCCTTCGCGGCTGATCCTCTCCTGCGTCTCGAGGTCGACCGCCTCGCCGGCCCCCGCGACCCCGCGAGCGGCGTCGCGGGTGTAGTTGCCGTCGAGCCGGGCGTCGGCGATCGCCTTCTCGTTGGGAGGGATCGGCTCGCCGTGCTCGTCCAGCGCCGGTGGGTCGAAGACCGGCACCGCCCGCCTCACGAAGAGGGGCCGGAAGTCCTGCACCGAGAAGGTCGTCAGGTAGCTCTCGCGGCGCCAGCGGACGCCGGTCACCTCGATCGTCAGGTTCCGCGCCACCGGCAGCCGGTCGCCGACCTTCCAGCCGGGCTCCAGCGGCCGCGCCAGGACACCCGCCTCCCCCTTCGCGATCCGTCGCCTCTCCTCGCGGGTGAGGGCCTCGGCGTGCTTCTCCCAGAACTCGGCCTCGCGCTCCCCCGCCGCCAGCGCGGCGAGGACCTCGAGGCTACGCGGGGAGGCCATCGGCGCCCCCTCTCGCGACCGGTAGTAGCCGAGCGGGCTCCCGACGGCAGGTTGCTACCGCGCGGCGACCGCGAGCCGCCGCGGCGGCAAGCTCTCCCACGCAGCGGCGTGGCGCGCCGGAGCGGCCTTTGTCCCGACCTGACCCGGCCTGTCCCGGCAACCGAACCGAACGGGGCGGTCCGTTTTGAACTTTTCGACGCCCACCCGTTAGCGTTGCGGGCATGGCGGAGGTGCTCCCGTTCAAGGCGCTGCACTACGACCTCGGGAAGGTCGGATCGCTCGACGCCGTGGCGGCGCCCCCCTATGACGTGATCGACGCGGCGGGGCGGCGGGCGCTGCTGGAGCGCTCCCCCTACAACGCCGTCGCGATCGACCTGCCGAAGCCGTTCGACCCCGCCGACCCCGACAGCGACCCCGGCGACGACCGCGACCCCTACGCGGAGGCCGCCGCGCGGATCGGGTCCTGGCGCGCCGACGGCGCCCTGGTCCAGGACGAGCAGCCCTCGATCTGGGCGCTGACCCAGGACTACGTCGCCCCCGACGGCAGCAGCCACAGCCGCCACGGGATCCTCGCCCGGGTGCGGGTGGAGGACTACGAGAGCGGCACCGTCCGCCCCCACGAGCGCACCCACCCCGGGCCGCTGCTCGACCGCCTCGAGCTGACCCGCGCGACCGGCTACAACCTCTCGCCGATCTTCTCGCTCAGCACCGAGGACGCCTGGCCGCTGGTCGAGCCGGCGCTCGCCGACGAGCCCTGGGGCGAGGCCACCGACGAGGGCGGCACCGTCAACCGCCTCTGGCAGGTCACCGACCCGGCCGTCCTCGGCGCGGTCACGGAGTGCCTCGCCGAGGCGCAGCTGCTGATCGCCGACGGCCACCACCGCTACGAGACCGCCCGCGCCTTCCGCGACGAGGTCGGCGGCGAGGGCGCCCACAACTACACGCTGATGTCGCTGACCGGCCTCGACGACCCCGGCCTCACCGTCTTCCCTACCCACCGCCTGCTCTCCGGCTTCGCCGACGACCCCGAGCGGCAGCAGCGCCTCGGCAACGGCCTGCGCGAGCTGTTCGAGGTGGAGGAGGTCTCCCGCGAGGAGATCGACCCCGCCGGCAGCGACGGCGTCGGCGTCTTCGGCTTCTACGACTCCTTCCACAAGCGCCCCTTCCGGCTCCGCCTCAAGGACACCGCCGAGCTCGACCGCATCCTCGCGGGCAAGCCCGAGGCCTACCGCCGGCTCGACTCGGCGATCCTCGAGACCCTCGTCCTCAAGGGCCTCGCCGGGATGAGCGATCACGACATCGACGAGCGCAACGGCCTCGAGTACGCGAAGAGCGTCCCCGACGCGCTGGCGATGGTCGACAGCGGTGGCTTCGACGTCGCCTTCGTCCAGCGGGGAGTCCCGGTCGAGCAGGTCAAGGAGATCTGCAACACCGACACGGTGATGCCGCCGAAGTCGACCTTCTTCTACCCCAAGGTGATGACCGGCTTCGCCTTCAACCCGGTGCGCTGAGCATGGTCAAGATCTACACCAAGAAGGGCGACGACGGGACCACCTCGCTCTGGTACGGCGGCCGCGTCCCCAAGCACCACGGCCGCACCGACGCCTACGGCACCCTCGACGAGGCCTGCTCACACCTCGGCGTCGCCCGCGCCCTCTGCGGCTCCGAGCAGGAGGAGCTGGCCGCCGACATCCTCCGCATCCAGGACTACATCTTCATCGCCGGGTCCGAGCTGGCGACCGCCCCGGAGGCGGCTGAGCGGCTCGAAGACGGCGTCAGCCGCACCACCGAGGCGATGGTCGCCGAGCTGGAGGAGATGATCGACCGCTACATGGCGCAGGTCGAGCTGCCGCCGAAGTTCGTCATCCCCGGCGGCAACCAGCTCTCCGCCCAGATCGACGTCGCCCGGACCACGATCCGCCGCGCCGAGCGCCGGGTCTCGGAACTGAACGAAGCGGGCGAGATCGCCAGTGAGACCGTGATCCACTTCCTCAACCGCGCTTCCGACCTCGTCTACGCGATGGCGCGTTACGCCGACGTCGACGATCCCGCCCTGTTCGAGGGCCGCGGCAGGGCCTGAGCGTGCGGATCGTCGCCCGCCGGGCCGAGGGCTACGCCCATGACGTCGAGATCGAGGGCGGCCACGAGGTACGGGTCGACGAGCCGGCCGCGGCGGGAGGCAGTGACAGCGGCCCCAGCCCCACCCGCCTGCTCGCCGCCGGCCTCGCGAGCTGCATCGCGATCACGGTCGAGATGTACGCGCAGCGCAAGGGCTGGGACGTCGGCGCGATCGAGGTCGACGTCGAGATGGGCTACGACGGCCCCGTCCCGAGCAGCTTCGAGGTCGGCCTGAAGCTGCCGGCCGACCTCGACGAGGAGCAGCGCCGGCGCCTGCTCACGATCGCGACCAAGTGCCCCGTCCACAAGGTCCTCGCCGGCGAGGCGCACGTCAACGTCACCGAGCGGCTGGAGCCGGCCTGATGGACCTCGGGCTCGCCGGCCGCGCCTGCGTCGTCACCGGCGCCAGCAGCGGCATCGGCCGCGAGACGGCGCTGCAGCTCTGCGCCGAGGGCGCGAAGGTGCTGCTGGTCGCGCGCGGCGAGGAGCGGCTCGCGGC
>DASZDI010000437.1:0-3476 GCA_035942135.1 Solirubrobacterales bacterium
CGAACGCGGCGGCGAAGGAAGCTCCTCGGCGGTGCGTCGCCTGCCGACCTCGCGCCGGCCCCGCCGCGACGAGATCGACGACATCTTCGCCGACGACGAGCCGGTCGGCGGCAGCCGGACCCGCACCCTGCGCCCGGTCGACAACGGCGGCGACGGCGGCGACCTCCAGGTCCACCTGGTCATCCCCCGCAACTTCAACGACGCCCAGCAGGTCGCCGACCAGTTCAAACGCCAGGTGCCGGTGATCCTCAACCTGCAGACTGCCGACCACGAGCTCTCGAAGCGGATGATCGACTTCTGCTCCGGGCTCACCTACGCGCTGGACGGCGGCATGCAGCGGATCGCCGAGAAGATGTTCCTGCTGACGCCGCGCAACGTCGACGTCTCCGCCGAGGAAAAGGCGAGGCTGATCGACAAGGGCTTCTTCAACCAGTCCTGACCGCGCCGGCCCCGGCGGTGAATAGTCTCTCCGGCATGATCGTCGGCTTCGTAGGCTCGGGCAACATGGCTGCCGCGATTGCGCGCGGGTGGAGGGGCGAGTTCGAGCAGATGCTCTTCTCCGACAGCGGCTCCGGCCGGGCCCGCCGGCTGGCCGAGGAGCTCGGGGGCGAGGCCGTCTCCAACGCCGACCTCGTCCGCCGCGCCGACCTCGTGGTCCTGGCGGTGAAGCCGAACAAGCTCGACGAGGTGGCGCCGCAGCTGGGCGACGCCCGCGAGGTCGTCTCGGTCCTGGCGGCGGTGTCGCTGGAGCGGCTCCAGGCCGCCTTCCCGGGCGCCGAGCACGTCCTGCGGACGATGCCCAACGTCGGCGTCGAAGTCCGCCAGGGGGTCATCTGCGCGGTCGGCTCGGCAAGCGAGCAGGTGCGCGCCAAGCTCGGGCTGCTCGGCCATGTGGTCGAGATCCCCGACGAGGACTTCGATCGGGCCACCGCGATCATGGGCTGCGCGCCCGCCTACGTCGCGGTCGCGGTCGAGGCGCTCGCCGACGCCGGTGCCGAGGCGGGGCTCGACCCGGAGCTCGCCCGCGAGCTGGTGGTGGAGACCACCGCCGGCACCGCGGAGCTGCTGCGGGAGCGGCCTCCCGCCGAGGTGCGCAAGGCCGTCACCTCGCCGGGCGGCAGCACCGAAGCCGGCCTCGAAGCGCTCGACCGCGAGGGCGCGGCAGCCGCCTTCAAGGCTGCCGTCGAGGCCTCGCTGGAGAGGATGCGAGGGTGAGCGCGCTTCCGTTGGCCCTCAACCGCGGCGACGTCGCCGACTACGTCAGCGCCCTCTTCGTCGTCTACCTGATCCTGATCTTCGCCCGGATCGTGATCTCATTCGTGCCGCGGATGCCCTACCGGCCCTGGCTGCGCACGGTGCTGGACTTCGTCACCGAGACGACCGACCCCTACCTCGGCTTCTTCCGCCGCTTCCTGCCGCCGCTCGGCGGCCGCGGCTTCGCGCTCGACCTCAGCCCGATGATCGGGATCATCGTCCTCCTCGTCACCCAGGCGATCGTCGTCGGCCTGATCCGCGGGTGACCTCCGCCTCCGCCCGCGCCTGGGGCCTGGCGGGCGCCCTCTGCGGGCTCGTCTTCGCCGCCGACCAGGCGGCCAAGGCGGCGGTGGAGGCGAACCTGGTGCCGGGCGAGCAGGTCGATCTGCTGGGCCCGCTGGGGCTGACGCTCACCCATAACCGCGGCGTCGCCTTCGGACTCGCCGGCGGCGCGGGGGTGAAGCTGGTGCTGCTGACCGCGGCGGCGCTCTGCGTGATCGGCTACCTCTTCTCCCGCAACCCGACCAGGCCGGGGATGTGGGTCGCCGTCGGCCTGCTCGCGGGCGGCGCGGTGGGCAACCTCGCCGACCGCGTCCGCGCCGACGCCGTCACCGACTTCGTCGACGTCGGCTCCTGGCCGGCCTTCAACCTCGCCGACGTCTGGATCACCGTCGGGGTGGTCCTGCTCGTCCTCTTCTACTTCCAGGACGCCGAGCGGGAGCCGGAGAGTGGCTGAGCCGGGGCTGCGGATCGTCCACCTCGACGACTCGCTGGCGGTGGTCGAGAAGCCGGCCGGGCTGGTGGTCCACCCGGCGCCCTCGCACACCGGTCCGACCCTGGTCGACGAGCTGGCCGAGGTCCTCGGCGGCGGCGGGGACCCGGAGCGGCCCGGGATCGTCCACCGCCTCGACAAGGGCACCAGCGGCCTGCTGGTGGTCGCCCGCGACGACGAGACCCACGCGGCGCTGCAGGAGGCGGTGCGCGAGCGCGAGGTCGAGCGCGTCTACCTGGCGCTCGCCGGCGGCCGGCTCGCCTCCCGCACCGGCACGATCGACGCCCCGATCGGCCGCGCCGCCCGGCAGCGGCACCGGATGGCGGTCTCCGGCGCCGCCTCGCGCCAGGCGCGGACCCATTTCACGGTGCTGGAGCTGCTCCCGCGCGAGAGCTACCTGGAGGCGCGCCTGGAGACCGGCCGCACCCACCAGATCCGCGCCCACTTCGCGGCGATCGGCCATCCCCTCACCGGCGACCCCACCTACGGCGGCGCCGAGCGCTACGGCCTCGGGCGCCAGTTCCTCCACGCCCACCGCCTCTCCTTCCGGCACCCGCGCAGCGGCGAGCCGCTCAGCTTCACCTCGGAGCTGCCGGGGGACCTGGCAGCGGTGCTGGAGGCGGCCCACGCCGAGTAGGGCTCCCGCTCTACAATCGCCCAACTAATCCAACCCCCGTTCGACGGCGAACCGGACCCTGCCTGGCGCATGACGCCAGGTCCCGGCAAGCGGAGCGGGGCGCTTCGCCAAAAACCAAGGAGAACGAATGCCCCAGGCAGAACTCAAAGAGCTGCTCGAGGCCGGAGTCCACTTCGGCCATCAGACGCGGCGCTGGAACCCGAACATGCGCCGCTTCATCTTCGGCGAGCTCGACGGGATCCACATCATCGACCTGCTGCAGACCGAGGCGCTGCTGGAGAACGCGCGCAAATTCGCCGGCGAACTGGCGACCGGCGGCGGCACGGTGCTCTTCGTCGGGACCAAGAAGCAGGCCCGCGACACGGTCCAGGAATGGGCCGACCGCTGCAAGATGCCCTACGTCAACAAGCGCTGGCTGGGCGGGCTGCTGACCAACTTCAACACGATGTCGGGCCGGATCGCCCGCCTTCACGAGCTCAACGGCTGGAAAGAGGAGGGCAAACTCGACCTCCTGCCGACCAAGGAGCGGATGGGGATGGAGGCCGAACTCGCCAAGCTCGAGTTCAACCTCGGCGGCGTCCGCGACATGGACCGGCTGCCCGACGCCGTCTTCGTCGCCGACCTCAAAACCGAGGAGATCGCGGTCAACGAGGCCGCCCGCCTGCGGATCCCGATCATCGGCCTGGTCGACACCAACTGCGACCCGGACGGCATCCAGTACGTCGTCCCGGGCAACGACGACGCCATGCGCTCGTGCTCGGTGATCACGCGCGCCCTGGGCGACACGATCCAGTCCGCGCGCGCCACCTGGCA
>DASZDI010000438.1:0-8541 GCA_035942135.1 Solirubrobacterales bacterium
ACACTCAACATCGAGCCATAGCGAGATGTGTCTGGAGGAGGGGGACCCACGCCCCCGTTCACTGTTTTCGTAGGGTCGCGGGAGATGGATTTACCGCTGTCTCCTCCGATCAAGCCGCAACTTGCGCTTACCCGCAAACAGCTGCCCGAAGGGGAAGAGTGGGCCTATGAGCCGAAGTTGGATGGGTTTCGGGCGGTTGTCTTTGTCGACGGCGAGGACTTCTACATTCAGTCGCGCGGCGGCAAAGACCTCGGGCGGTATTTCCCGGAGCTGAGCTTTGCGCCGGGGCGGTGGGTGCTTGATGGGGAGTTGGTGATCCGGGATGCGGAGGGGAACCTTGAATTCGATTCGTTGCAGGAACGGATCCATCCGGCGCAGTCGCGGATCGAGTTGCTCTCGAAGGAGATCCCGGCGAGCTACATGGTCTTCGACCTCTTGGCGGAGGGTGACGAGGTGTTGTGCGAAAGGCCTCTGCGCGAGCGCCGGGAGCGCCTGGAGGCGCTTGCCGAGAAGGCGGGCCTGGAGCTGACGCCGCTGAGCACGGACACCGCCCAGGCCGAGCGGTGGCTGGGCAGCATCGAGGGCGTGATGGCCAAGGATCTGACCGCGCCCTACGTCCAGGGCAAGCGCAAGGGGATGGCGAAGGTGAAGCGCGAGCGGACGATCGACTGCGTGGTGATGGGCTGGCGCCCGGGCAAAGAAGAGGGCACGGTCGGCTCGCTGATCCTCGGCCTCTACGACGGCGGCGAGCTGCGCACCGTCGGCCACATCTCCGGCTTCTCGAAAGCGGCCAAACAGAGCATGCGGGCGATACTGGCGCCGCTGGAGACGGGCGAGAGCGGCACCGCCGAGCCGAGCCGCTGGACCGGCGGGCGGGACCTGGAGTGGGTCTCGCTGCGGCCGGAGCTGGTGATCGAGGTCGGCTACGACCACGCCGCCTCGGGGCGGATCCGCCACGGGGCGCGTTTCCACCGCTTCCGGGACGACAAAGCGCCCGCCGACTGCAGGTTCGACCAGCTCGACGAAGGCGGCTAGAACAGGGGCTCCTGGCGGGCGGGTCCTGTCGGGGGGGTCACCCCCATGTGCTCGGACGCCTTGCGGCGCCCTCCGCTATGGGGGTCCCCCACCCCCCCGCCACCCGCCCGACGAGCGCTCTGCTTGGACGAGTTTTTCCGGACCCCGGAACGGCCCCAGCCCTTCACTGCCCGCGTGGCGTGTTTCCGGTCCTCGGGCTTCATGTAGGCGCGGCCCTTGTAGAGCTGCTCGTACTGCGGGATCAGGTCGGGGCGTTTGGCCTCCAGCCAGGCGAAGAAGACGTCCTTGACCCCGTCCCGCAGGTGCAGGGCGAGGCCGCCGAGGAAGGTGGCGCCGGCCTTTTTCGCTTCTTCGACGATCGGCCGGACCTGCTCGGGGTCGTCGTTGATCCCCGGCATCAGCGGCGCGATCAGCACCCCGGACTCGATCCCCCGCGCCCGCAGCTCGGCGACGGCGTCCAGCCGCGCCGCCGGGCTCGGCGTGTGCGGCTCGGTCGCCCGCCAGGCCTCCTCGTCCAGGGTCGGGATCGAGAGGTTGACCGAGACCGGCAGCTTCTTCGCCATCCGCTCGTAGATCTCCACGTCCCGCATCACCAGCGGCGACTTGGTCAGCACCGACACCGGCGTCTCCGCACCCTCCAGCGCCTCGAGGATCTCGGGCATCATCCGGTAGCGGCTCTCGACCCACTGGTAGGGGTCGGTGTTCGTCCCCAACGCCACCAGCTCCCGCTTCCAGCTCGACCGCGCCAACTCCGCCCGCAGCAGCTCCGGCACGTTCACCTTGACGACGATCTCGCGCTCGAAGTCTTTACCGGGATCGAGATCTAAATAGGTGTGAGTTCTTCGAGCGAAGCAATAAGTACAAGCATGAGTACATCCCCTGAACGGGTTGACCGTCCAGTTGAAGCCGTAGCGGGTGCCGGGGACGCGGTTCAGGGCCGACCGGGCGCGGACCTCGTGGAAGTTGATCCCCATCGCCTCCGGGGCGTCGAAGGTGCGGACGACGGTGCCGTCCCCGACTCCGGGCAGACGGAGGTCCTTCTCGACTCTCTGCTCGTCCCATCTCATACGAACAGATGTTCGCAGATGACGAGGATGCGCCGATCGGATTTTCGACCCAGCCCGCTGTGCCGAAAGTCGGCTGCGGGAACCTAGGAAGCGGCGTCGACGGGCACGGCGACGCCCGCGGTCTGCTCCTCGAAGTGCTTGCTCAGCATCGTCACCTGGCCCTGGTAGTTGGAGCCGAGGCCGCTGCCGTAGAGGCGCTCGGCGGGCTCCGACATCCGCTCCAGGCCCAGCTTGCAGACCGGCTGGCGGTGCTCGACCATGAAGGAGACGTCGCGGGCCCGCACCTCGAGCGCCGCCCGGCTGCCGTGGCGGCCGCCCTCGGGGTCGTAGCCGAAGCCGGGGTCGAAGAAGCCCGCGTAGTGGGTGCGCAGCTCCCCCGCGGTCGGGTCGTAGGCCATCATCTCGGCGGCGATCTGCGGCGGGATGCAGACCCCCTCGGCCGAGAGCAGCAGGTAGAAGATCTCCGGCTCCAGCACGACCCTGCCGCCGGGCTCGGGGTAGACCGGGTCCCAGTAGTCGGTCCAGCGGTAGGCGCGGATCTTCGAGAGGTCGACCGGGAGGCTGTTCTTCTTCGCCCGGTAGCCGACCACGCGGTCGGTCGGCCCCGAGAGGTCGAGGCTGAGGACGAGACCGGCGGAGACCGCCATCTCCGACTGCCGCAGCGCGTGCGAGTCGAGGTAGAGCATCGGGAACTCGTCCTGGAGCCCGCGGATGTCGTCGTCGGAGAGGCGCACGTCGCCCCGGGCCAGGCGCAGCTGGTTGAGGGAGAGGCCCGTCCTCACCTGGATCGCGAAGGAGCGCGGCACGATCTCCAGGTAGAGCCTGCCGCGGTAGCCGGCGCGGATGTCGTCGAAGCGGTGGTGGCGGTCGGTGATCACCCGGGTGAAGACGTCGAGCCGGCCGGTCGAGCTCTTCGGGTTGGCCTTCGCCCGCACGTCCTCCGGCAGGTCCAGCTCCTCGAGCAGGGGGACGAGGTAGGGCCGGTCGCGCTCCAGCACGGCGCCGTCGCGCAGGTCGACGCGCTGGAAGGCGAGGCCGTCGATCTTCTCCTCGACGGTGGAGTCGACGTCGGGGAGGAAGGAGCAGCGCAGGGCCCAGGCGAAGTCCCCGAGCCGCAGGTCGATGCTGGCGGGCTGAACGGCCTCGGGGCGGATCCGGTAGTCGCCGGAGCTGACCCACTCGGCCTCGATCGCCTGGTTCAGCGCCTGCGAGGGAAGGACGCCGCTGATCGGCTCGCTCATCCCGCGGAGACTATTCGCCGCGCCTCCTCCGCGCCCACGTAAGCGGTTAGAGCGAACTCCAATATCTCCGGAAATAGCTGACCCAACTGCTCGGCCTCGCCGCCGAGGATGCGGCGCCCCAGCAGGGAGGCGATGCCGCCGACCACCGCCTCGTCGGTCGCCCGCGGCACTTCGGTCCCCTCCGGGGTGGTCGGCGCCCCTTCCCGCAGGTAGACGACGAAGGATTCGAGCGCGGCCTGGTAGCGGTCGTACACGCCCCGCCCGGCGCGCAGCCCCTCGACCAGGGCGATGCCGGCGAGAGCGGGCTCGGTAGTGAACAGCTTCAGCAGGGCGTCGATCCCGTCGCGGACGCGACCTGGCCACTCCTCCCCCTCGGCGGCCTCGCAGGCGGCGAGGACCTGGTCCCGGATCCGCTCGATCGCCACGTCGTAGGCGGCGAGGAAGCACTCGTCCTTGCTCTGGAAGTGCTTGTAGAAGTCACTCTTGGAGACCGACGCCCGCTGGCCGATCAGCGAGACGGTGGTTTTTTGGTACCCCACCTCGTACAGCGCTTGAATCAGTCCGGCGATCAGCCTTTCGCGCTGATTTCGCGCAACAAACTCGGGCGAAAGCCCATGGCGTCCCCGCGGTAGTCGGTCCATTGCGGTATTGGAGTCTGCCACCGTACTGTCACTTTCGCCTCCCGGTATCGCCCACCTTTCCTACACCCAGGTACGGCGATAGGACGAATTGGGACAATTCGGAGAGGAGCTCCCCGGCGCGCTCCGCCTCGCCGCGGCGGATCTGCTGCTGCAGGATCCAGGCGACTCCGCCGACCAGCGATTCCTCGATCGTCTCCGGCAGGTCCAACCCTTTCGGGGCGCTCTTGCGCAGCATGTCGACGAAGTTCCGCATGCCCGAGTCGTAGAGGCGGGCCGAGCTCGGCGTCGCGGAGATCGACTCGACCATGCACATCCGCGAGGCCGCCGGGTGGTCGGCGACGAAGTCGAGCAGCGCCTCGAGGCCGGCGACGATCCCCGCGTCGGCGGACCCGTTGCTCCGTTCGCAGGCCTCTTCGACGACGACCCGCATTTCCGTCAGCCCCGAGTCGACCGCGGAGAGGAAGAGGTCCTCCTTGCCGTCGAAGTTGTCGTAGAGCGTCTTGCGGGCAACCGCCGCGCGCCGGACGATGTCCGCGATCTTCGTCGCCTCGTATCCCTGGTCGGCGGTCAGCTCCGCGATCGCGTCCATCATCCGGCGCCGCTTGTGGCTGGCGACGAACTCGCGCGGCAGCTCGGGCCGCATCGGCGTCATCGGGAGCCTCTGCTCTCGCGACCCGCGAGGGGGTGGCGGGCGGCGCTCGTACCCAATGGCGTGCGCGTCCCACCAATGTTCTGGTACCGTGAGAAAACTTGCGTTGTTTTTAATGGAAACTTGTGAGTTTCTCGGTGCCCTTCGATCGAATCCAGCTGAGCCAAGAAACCCTCCTCGCTGCGATCGGTGACGACTGGCCCCCCGAGCAGGTCGAGGCGGCTCTCGAGCTGCTCGCAAACAGCAGCGGCAAATTCCCATCCGGGATGCGCAAGCTGCCCCCCGACCTCGTCCGCGCGATCCAACGCGAGCGGCTGATCGTAGCGATGCTCAACGCCGCCGCCGAACTCGGCTACCTGGGCACCAACGTCCAAGACGTGATCGACCGCGCCGGCGTCTCCCGCCCGACCTTCTACGAACACTTCGCCAACAAAGAAGACTGCTTCCTGGCCGCCTTCGACGCCAGCGCCGATCGCCTGCGGAAGAAAATCGAGACCGCCGCCCGCCAGGGAGGAGAGGTCTGGCGGGATAGAGTCCGCCTCGGGCTCGAAGCGCTGCTGCGATTCGCCGCGCACGAGCCAGACACGGCCCGGACGATGGTGGTCGAGGCAAGGGCCGCCAGCGCGGCCGCCGTTAGGCGCCGTGTCGAACTCCTGGACGAGTTCGCGCAGTGCCTCCAGACGCAGGCCGAGGAACTTCTTCCCGAGCGCGCTGCGCAGACTCCCGTGACCGCCTCCGGCATCGTCGGCGGGATCGAATCCCTGCTCTATTCTCGGCTGTGCAAGCAGGAGTACGACCAACTGGAATCCCTTCTGCCCTCGCTGATGTACTTCGTGGTACTTCCCTACGAGGGTCATGAGGCTGCGGGTGAGGCGTTCGCGGTCAACTAGATCCAGAGTACTAAAATTGGACATTAAGTACAGCCTTTTTCTGAGCTGCATCACTTAATGTCGAGGTCGATGCGGATCCCAGGCCTCGCGCGACTCTCCCTCATCCTCCTCTGCGGATCGGCACTGCTGATCGGTTTGACCGCCACCCTGGCGCCCCGCAGCTTCTACGACGACTTCCCCTTCCTCGCCCACTGGGTCGACCTCCTGCCGCCCTACAACGAGCACCTCGTCACCGACGTCGGCGGCCTCTACCTCGGCTTCGCCGTCCTCTTCGCCTGGGCCGCCAAGACGCTGGACCGCCCCCTCGTCCGCGCCACCGCCGTCGCCTGGCTCCTCACCGGCAGCCTCCACCTCCTCTTCCACGCCGGCCATCTCGACGGCTTCAGCACCGCCGACGCCATCGCCGAGCTGACCTCCCTCACCTGGCTCCTCGCCCTCCCGGCCCTGGCCCTGTGGGCAAGCAGAAGCCCCTGACCCGAGCGCTCCCCTCCGTTTGTCCCGCCATGCGACACAAACCAAGGAAGCCCCCTCGCTGTCTGAGGGCAAGCAGTGCAAGGACGCGGTCTCCCGTCGATAGGGCAAGCCGGGCAAGGACGCAGGGAGCGTGGCGTGCGCCAGCACGCGAGCGACCGAGGACGCCGCCAGGCGCAGCCATAGCGACGGGAGCGGAGGGGGTGGGATTCGAACCCACGAGCCCCCTTACGAAGGCCAACGGTTTTCGAGACCGCCCCGTTCAACCACTCCGGCACCCCGCCAAGAAATCAGCGGACGAGATTCTACGGAGCAGCGTAGCTGGGAGGGGACCGGCCTCATCGGCCAAGAGACGCCGGCCCCCTCCCGATGCAGTGAAGCGCTTTCGAAGAAGCTTCAATGCATTACTGAGTATAGAGTCGAACTCAAGTCGATCAAGGCCTTGTGAGCCGATCGACCGCGCTTATTGCGGTCAGCGGAGAGGGTGGGATTCGAACCCACGAGGCGGGTTAACCCCGCCCACGCGATTTCCAATCGCGCTCCTTAAGCCACTCGGACACCTCTCCGGGTCTCCGCACAGGGTATTGGCTCTTCAGCCGCGGCGGCTCGCGAAGAACTCGCGCAGCAGCGCCGCGCACTCCTCTTCGCGGACGCCGGCGAGGACCGCGGGGCGATGGTTCAGCGCCGGCTCGCCGAGCACGTCGAGGACGCTGCCGGCGGCGCCGGCCTTGGGGTCCGCGGTGCCGAAGACCACGGTCGGGACACGGGCGAGGACGATCGCCCCGGCGCACATCGCGCAGGGCTCGAGGGTGACGTAGAGCGTCGTCCCCGGCAGGCGCCAGCCGCCGAGCGCCTCGGCCGCGGCCCTGATCGCCAGGACCTCGGCGTGGGCGGTCGGGTCGCGCCGCCGCTCGCGCTCGTTGCCGGCCTCGGCCAGCAGCTCGCCGTCGCGGAGGATCGCGGCGCCGATCGGGACGTCGCCGTGGGCCTCGGCCCGGCGCGCCGCCTCGATCGCGATCCCCATCCCCAGCTGATGCGAGGCGCTGCTCACGGCGTCCAGGTTGCCCGCGTCCACGATCCGGGAGTATGTCGCCTACAACTTCCGGCCTGATGCGGTGTTTCGTAAGGGCCTGCCGGATGCGGGGGTTTCCGGTGGCGACGAGAACGATGAGACGACTTCTTCGCATCCTCCTGCCCGTGGCGGCGCTGGCCGCCTCGGCCCTGGCCGTGCCCGCCGCCCAGGCGGCGAGCGTCGGGGTCTCCCCCGCCCGGGAGTTCGCGCCGCGGCAGCTGCTGGTCAAGTTCGAGGGCCAGCGGGTCGGGCGGGCGCTGTCGCTCGCCCCCGGCGCCGGGGTGCGGAGGACGGCGCGGGCGCTGCGCCGGAACCCGCGCGTGGTCTACGCGGAGCCGAACTACATCGCCACCGCCTCGGCGCCCCGCGGCGCCCCGCTCGACCCCGACGACCCCGGCACCCTCGGAGGGGCATCCGGCGCCGCGACCGAACTCGGCGACTGGGCCTACAAGCAGTGGAACTTCCTCTCCCCGGAGGGCCTCGGCACCCCCCAGCTGCCGACCTCTCCCGGCGGGATCGACGCGGTCGGCGCCTGGCGCAACCTGATCGAAGCGGGCCGACCCGGCGCCGCCGGGATCGTCGTCGCGGTGCTCGACACCGGTGTCGCCTACCGCTCCTTCGGCACCAGGTTCCGCCGCAGCCCCGACTTCGGCCCCGGCCAGTTCGTCGCGGGGCACGACTTCGTCGCGGGCGACCGCTTCCCCCTCGACGAAAACGGCCACGGGACCCACGTCGCCGGGACGATCGCCGAGAAGACCGACAACGGGGTCGGCCTGACCGGCCTCGCCTACCGGGCCAAGCTGATGCCGATCCGCGTCCTCGACCGCAACGGGCGCGGCGACGCCCTCGACATCGTCAAAGGGATCCGCTTCGCGATCGCCCACCGCGCCCAGGTGATCAACATGAGCTTCAACTTCGGCTGCGGCAAGCGGGTGCCGCTGGTCGACGAAGCGCTGCGCGAAGCCTACGAACGCGGCATCGTCACCGTCGCCTCGGCGGGCAACCTCGGCTCCGAGACCTGCGTCTCGCCGCCCGCGACCGGGCCGCGGGTGATCGGGGTCGGCGGCACCACCGAGGGCGCCTGCCTCGGCGACTACTCGCTCGCCGGCACCGCGATCGACCTCCTCGCCCCCGGCGGCGGAATCCCCCAGGACCGCTGCCCCTCGGTCGCCGCCCGGCCGATCTACCAGGTGACCCTGCACCCCGGCAGCACCAAGACCTTCGCGATCCCCGCCACCTACGTCGGCACCTCGATGGCCGCCGCCCACGTCTCCGGCGTCGCCGCGATGGTCCTCGCGACCGGCTCGATCAACCCCCTCCTGCCCCCCCGCCGACGAGTGGAAGCCCTCACCCGCCAACTGCGCCAGTCGGCCCGAGACCTCGGCCTCCCCGCCACCCAACAAGGCGCCGGCCTCATCAACGCCGCCGCCGCCACCGAAATCTGGCCCCGCTTCAGCCCCCCGACCGACTAGCAG
>DASZDI010000439.1:0-2427 GCA_035942135.1 Solirubrobacterales bacterium
GCCTCGGCCTGGTGCATAGGGAACGGAGCAGGAGAACTGCGACCGAGTGGGACAAAGCTCGGCTCCCCCGTCCGCCGGTGCCCGGGGTGGATTCCGCCGGGCGCCCGAACCAGTGCGGCGCCTAGCGGCCCTGCACCTCCAGAGTCCCATCAAGCATGTGAATCAAGTTAGGACCACCTCCTTTCTCTGGTCCGACGATTGAAGCAAACCGGGAGGTCGGGCTTCAACCGCCGCCGCGTGACGGAGGGCGTGACTAGGTCGCGGTGAGCTCGTCCGGCAGCTCGTCGCCGAGGATGTCCTTGCCGCGGCGGCCCTGGACCCGGCGCCAGCCCTCGAAGGCGAGGCCGACCGCCATCGCGCAGGCGAAGGAGGCGGCGAGCGGCAGCCAGAGGTTGTCCTGGAACGCTTCGCCGCCGAGATAGCCGAGCATCGAGACGTAGAAGGCCCAGATCGCCGCGGCGAAGGCGTCGGCGACGACGAACTGGCGATAGGGCATCTCCAGCGTGCCGGCGGCGAAGGTGGTCGCGGTGCGGCCGCCGGGGATGAAGCGGCCGACGCCGATCAGGACCGCGCCGCGCCGCCGCAGCGCTTCCTCGGCCCACAGCAGCCGCGCCTGGCCCTTCTCGCTGTCGAAGAGGCGGTCGGCGATCGGGTCGCCGATCCGGCGGCCGAGCAGGTAGCAGAGGTTGTCGCCGACGAAGGCGCCGAGGGCGACCATCGGCACGATCCCCCAGATCAGCAGCTCGCCCTGCGCGGCCAGCACCGAGGCGGTGATCACGATCGTCTCCGAGGGGACCAACGGCAGCAGGACGTCGAGACCGGAGGCGACGAAGACGACCAGATAGGTGAGCGGGCTGTGTGAGACTTCCTGGGTGAGCCAGTCGAACACATAGCCCGGCTACCCCGGATCAGCTTGGTTTACCAATCCCTGGCCGGGTAATGAAGGGGCATGTCTACCGTGTTGATCGTCGTGATTGTGGTCGTGGTCCTCGTCCTCTTGGCGTTCGCGCTTGCCGCCGCGCGCCGAGCGAAGGCACGCCGTGACCTGGAGCGCGAACGCCTGCGGGAACGGGCCGGCGGCCACCGCCAAGAGGCCGACCTGCATGCGACGAAAGCGCAGGATCACGAGCAGAAGGCCCGGGAAGCCGCCGAACGCGCCGAGCGCGAGCGCGAGCTGGCCGGCCACCACGGAGAGAAAGCTGACGACCTCGAGCAGAAGCTCTAGGTCGACTCAAATGAAGGGGAGAGCATGATCATCGGAGTCGTAATCGGAGTCTGCGTCCTGTTAGCGATCCTCGGCTTCCTCGTGCCGCGGCTCTCCAACCACGCCCGTCGCGGCAGCGACAAGGGCTTCTCGATGGGGCAGCGGGCCGGCAGCAAGGCGCCGGGGCCGATCGGCAGCCTGCTGAGCAAATCGTTCGGCAAATCCCAGCGTGCCGCCGGCAAGAGCCACAACGCCGGCAAATCGGCGCGGGACAAGCTGCCGCTCTAGGACCTCGCCAGGCCGCGAGGGCGGATTCCCTCGCGGCTCCTCTCGGGGCGGTCCGGCGAGACCGTCCCTACTTGACGCCGTCGATCTTCCAGCCGTCCTCGTCGACGAGCTCGACGGTGAAGGTGGTGGCGTCGTCTTCGCCCTCGGCCCGGGCCGAGACCGCGGCGGTGGCGGTCGCGCCGTCGACCTTGACCTTGGAGACCTCGATCCCGGTCAGGCCGCCCGGGTCGTCGTCGCTGCAGTCCTCGACCCACGCCTCGCGGTCCTTGCCGTCGTAGTTCTCCTCGAGGGCCTTGTCGGTGAAGTTCTCCTCGCAGATCGTCGCCGGGTCCTCGAAGGCGACGCTCTCCTCCACCACCGTGGTGACTTCGGACTCGGCGTCGCCGGAGCCGCCGTTGTCGTCGCCGCCGCAGCCGGCGCCGACCAGGGCCAGGGCGAGCAACGCCGCCGCCAGTACTAGGAACCGCGTGGTTGAGCTGCCTTTCATCGTTCCTCCGAGATCGGAAATGGGGCGCGCACCCTACGGCATCCGCCGCAATGAAATACGCCGTTGTTTCTGACCAGACAAGATGCAGGGGCGGCCAGTCTTCAACTCGAACGCTTAGGAGGTTCCGTGTCCCGTCCCATCCGTCTGTTGGCGCCGTTGGTCGCCATCTTGACCGCACTCGCCATCGCCGCCTGCGGCAGCAGTGAGCCCTCGGCCGAGGATTTCCGCGCCGAAGCCGACGAGGTCTGCGTCGAGCAGGTCCGCGACTTCCAGGAGGTGGAAGACCGCCTCGGCTCTTCGACCAGCCTCGAGGAGGAGGCGAAGCTGCAGAAGCAGCTGCTGCCGCTCCGCGAGGAGTCCCTGACGTCGCTGGAAGAGATCGAGGCCCCGGAGGAGTCCGCCGAGGCCTGGAAGGAATACCTCGACATCCGCGCCGAGCTGCGCGACC